>JAFUBV010000182.1 GCA_017460025.1 Methanobrevibacter sp.
AATTTTATTTTTTCATAATATTTGCTTTATGTTTTTAAAAAATAAGATTTATATAATTGTTTTGTTAAAAATATATCACATCATATTATAAAAATGATTGGAGTAGATTTAATGAAAAAGAGATTTATCGTGCTTTTAGCATGTTTATTTTTCATTATTTCACTTTCAGCCGTTTCTGCTAGTGATAATATTGATAATCAAACATTAACATCTGATATAGATGGAATAAGCATGTTGGAAGTTAATTCAAATGATATTTTTTTAACTTCAATGGATGAAGTTGTTAATAAAAGTGATGTTTTGGGAGATTCACTTTTAAATGATAATAGTATATTAAGTGATGAAAATGATGCTTCATTTACTGATCTTAATAATTTAATAAATGGGGGAGATACATTAATCACTCTCCAGGGTGATTATGTTTTTGACAGTACAAAGGATTCTGATTATTCTGAAGGTATTGTTATTGATAGAGAATTGACAATTGAGGGTAATGGTTTTTCTATTGATGCATCTAATCAAGCCAGAATATTTGATATTTCATCATCTGTGCACTTGATTAATATTGTATTTAAAAATGCTAACTCACAGGGTAATGGTGGTGCTGTATATATCAATGGTGCTTCAGATTGCATTGTTGAAAATTGTACTTTTATCAATAATACAGCCGCTTTAAATGGTGGTGCATTATTCTGGGATAACAGAGTTAATAATGCCGAAATAATCAATTCTAAGTTTTATAATAATTCTGCTAAAAATGGTAATGGTGGTGCAGTATATTGGAGTGCTGATGCTACAAATTGTCATGTTTTAGCTTCTGTTTTTGAAGGAAATAATGCATCTGAAGATGGTGGGGCTATTAACTTTGCTAAAGATGCATTTGATTGTTATATAAAATATTCTAATTTCACTGATAACTATGCTTCAGGTGACGGAGGTTCAGTTTTCTGGAATGGTACAAATGGTACAATAGAATTTTCATACTTTAAAGATAATACTGCTGGAGACGATGGTGGTGCAATCTTTTGGCAGGGAACTTATGGTTCCATGAACAATGTTACTTTCATTAATAACAGGGGTATTAGTCTAAACTACAATAAACAATCAAGTTCCAGAGGTGGAACAATCTGTCTTACTGGTGATTCTGTTCTTCTTGCAAATTCCAGTTTCAAAACAAGTTCTGTTACAACTACTGCATCAGACATTTCTAAACTGAATGGTGGTGCGGTGTTTGTCACAGGTAATAATGTTAATATTACTGATACTTTATTTGATGACTGTTATTCAGTTAATACTGGTGGAGCTATCCATATTATAGGTAATTATACATTAATATTCAATTGTGCTTTCAATAATTCATATGCTGATATGTATGGTGGATTCATCTATGTGGAAGGACATGATGCTAACATCACGGATTCTAATTTCACAAAAGGTCATGCTAATTTAGGTGGAGCAATCTATGTGGATGGTGAAGCAGCAGATATCGGATATTCCAATTTCAATGACAATTATGCAAATGCTGGTGGGGCTTTATACTGGGCAGGTCAAAGTTCCGGAGATATTATCCAATTCTCTAATTTCACCAACAATCGCGCTACATCAAGTAATGGTGGTGGAATATACTGGAGTAGTAATGGTAATTTGGGTTTAATTTTAAATTCCACTTTTAAAGATAATTATGCTTATGATAATGGTGGAGCAATTTATTGGTCAAGCAGTTCCAATGGTACAGTTGAAAATTCCACATTGCTTAATAATAAGGCAGAAGGTAATGGTGGAGGATTATTTTGGAACGGTGTAAATGGTACAGTTAAAAATTCATTATTTAAAAATAATTATGCTTCAGGTTTACGTTCTCATCAAAATTATGCTGGTGGTGGAGCAATATCCTGGAGTGCAGTAAATGGACTGTTCTATGGTTGTGATTTCGTAAATAACACTTCTCCTTACCATGCAGGTGTTGTATATGGTATGAATGCTAAAAATCTCACTATGAATTATTGTAATTTCGAAAACAATAGTGCTGGTGAAGGTGCTGGAGGAGTCTTGTACTTTGAAACAAGTGAAGGAGTTCATTTCTATAATTCCAATTTCACAAACAACTCTGCCCGTAGTGCGGGCGTTCTTCAATTTAACTTGCAGTGTGATAATGCTAATGTTATCAATTGTACATTTACAGACAATCATGCATGGGAATATGGTGCAATTAGTTGGAATATTAACCATGGTCTGATTTATAATTCAACATTTATCCATAATTATTTATTTGATGCTGTAGGTTCAAAGGACCACCATTCAGGTGCAATTAACTTCGGCGGGTCTTATAATACTATTGATGAATGTAGATTTATTAACAACACTATTGATTCATCCTTTTTTGCTAATAAAAATGAGTGTTTTGGTGCTGCAGTTTATTATTCTGCATCTAATTCAAAAATAATTAACAGTAATTTCACCGGAAATTACAATTCAGGTCTTGGTGGTGCTCTTTTCATTACAGTGGCATATGCAGAAGTTCATGATGTAATATTCATCAACAACACTGCCGGTACTGGTGGTGCAATAATTCTTAGAAACAAACAGGGAGCTCCAATATTCACTGATATTTATAATGCTTACTTTGAAAACAATTCAGCACAATATGGTGGTGCAATAAATTGTGAAGGTATTGCTGATTGTAGTGTGCATAATGCTACTTTTGTAACTAACCATGGTTATGAGGGCGGAGCAATCAGATGGACCGGAACTAATGGGCATATCTATGATTGTAATTTCACAGATAATAAAGCTGATTTAAGCAATTATGGTTCATGGGCTATTGGAGGTACCATTCATTGGACCGGTTCCAGCGGTATTTTGGAAAATATCAATGTTAATAAAAGTTATTCTTTAAAATATGGTGGATCAATTACTTGGACAGGTAATTCAGGTACTATGAGAAATATGAATATTAGCAATTCCTCTGCAGGAACTAATGCTGGAGCATTATATATTAAAGGTAGTTCCACATCTGTTTCAAATGTTAATTTCGATAATTGTACTGCTGTAATTCATTCAAGCGGTAATGGTGGAACAATATTGGTTGATAATGCTAATTATGTCACCTTTTCCAATATGAATATTACTAATTCCCGAGCTACTGGAACTGGAGGTTCCATTCAATGGACAGGTACTTTCGGTACTGCACAAAATGTTCAAATCACCAATTCCTCTGCAGCTAATAACGGTGGTGCAATATTAATTTCAGGCACTGTAACAAACACAATCACAAATTCTAATTTCAAAAACACTTCCGCTAAAAATGGTGGAGCTATTTATATCACAGGAAATACTAATGATGGAAATAACAGGGTTACTATAAGTAACTCAGTATTTGATTCAACTAAAGCCTCTGCTGAAGGTGGAGCAATCTACTCTGAATCTTATGCTACTTTAATTCAACACTCAAACTTCACAAACTGTACTGCACTCACCAATGGTGGAGCTATTGTAATTGCAAGAGCTAATCAGGAAATCAATAATTGTACCTTTGATGGAAATAATGCTACTGAAAAAGGTGGTGCAGTATACATTAAACAGGTATTGGACATTACTATTCGCGATTCAACATTCAAGAATTCTCATGCTTATGATGGTGGAGCAGTATATAATTTAGGTTCTTCAGGTACTTCTCTTAAAATATTAAATTCAACATTCATTAAAAACATTGCAACCCATAACGGTGGTGCTGTATATTATATTGTTGATAATGCAAATGCACGTACTAAAGTAACCTATAGGGACTTCAATAACTTTGATGGCGAAGGAGTCATCAATGATGGAAGAACAACACTTAACATGACGGCTAATGGTGCTACTTATGAAAATGTAATCTACACTTCATTGTTTGAAGATAATGAAGATTATTTATATAATGTTTCAGTTGTTGTTGATACTGTTTCCCCAATAGCTATTGTCACCATAGCCAATCCTAAGGATATTGATAAAAAAAGTCTCAGAATCGACATCAAAATAACTTCTCAAAATGACAATAGAACAATTTCAATTACTCCATCAAACTATGGTAATTACTATAATGTTGAAGACAATACTTTCAATGTAAACTTCTATAATCTGACTGAAAATTCAACTTATAAGATTACCGTCGGATTTAAAGATAATTATTATCTCTATAAAGAGTATAACTCTACATTTGATGTGGATGATTATTCAGTTAAAAAAGGAGACTTTACAATTCTTCAGGAATTAATAGAAGAAGCAATTAACAATGGCAGAAACTTCATTGATTTGTCAAGATCCTATCAATACACTCCTGGTTTAGATAAATATTGTATGAATATAACTGACTTATCAGGTCTTTCCAATTTCACAATCAATGGTCATGGTGCTGTTATTGGTGCATTGGACTTCTGCAGGATATTCAATATCACAGCAGATAATGTGTTCATAAACAATGTCACTTTCATTGATGGTAATGCTAGCGGTTCATCTGCCGATGATATTAATAAAGGTGGAGCATTATTCTGGGCTGGTAAAAATGGTGTTTTGTCTGGTGTAGTATTCAGAGATAACTATGCAGAATATGGTGGAGGTCTTTACTTCAACTCCACAGCAGACAACTGTAAAATAATCAATTGTCAGTTTTTCAATAATGATGCTGATGAAAATGGTGGTGCTATAGACTGTAATGCTACCCGTATGAATTTGACAAATACTTTATTTGAAGAGAATTATGCAAATATTGGTGCTGCATTATGTAGGGAAGAAAGAGCAACCGGAGGTTTCGGTTACAACAACACATTCAACTATAATCATGCGGTAACTGCTGGTGCGGCTCTTGCTTGGATTAAATCAGAAAGTATCACAATTGATCAATACACTTTCGTCGGAAACACCGCAGGATATAGTGGTGGTGCAATTTATGTCGGTGAAGGCAGTGGAAACTGTACAGTAAAATTCTCCACTTTCATAGATAATTACATAACTGGTCAGGAAGATGGTCATGGTGGAGCTATTGAATGGTATGCTGCTAACGGTACAGTACTTAATTCAACTTTCAGAGGTAACTATGCACCTACTGGTGGAGCGATTTATGTTGGAAGTGAATCTGGTCAAATTAATATAACACATTCAGGTTTCATTGCAAACTATGCTTATAAATTAGGTGGAGCTATCGACCTTGTCGGTTCATCAATAGCAATCAATAATTCCTACTTTAGAGAAAATCATGCACCTGATGGTGGAGCTGTATTTGTTGGCGGTCAGGGTCATGATAACTTTGTATATTTATCTTACTTCACTGGAAACAATGCAACCAGTGGCCGTGGTGGAGCTATCAACTGGAATGCTACTACTGGTATCATATACGACTCTAATTTCACAAACAACAATGCGTTGTATGGTGGTGCTATTTATGTTGGAGGTACCTCACCTAACAGTGAAATCAATAATGTAATTTTCAAAGGAAACAATGCAACATTCAATGGTGGTGCTATAGACTGGAATGCAACTGGAGGAAGGTTATTTAATACAACATTCATAGAAAATTATGCTGGCCAATATGGTGCTGCATTATGTAGGGAAGCCAACGCTACTAGGGGTGCCGGTAAAAACAATACATTCATTGCAAATCACGCCGGTATTGGTGGAGCAGCTTTAGGTTGGATTGAATCCGTAGGAATCACAATTGATGATTACCATTTCTACAACAACACTGCAGATGTTCATGGTGGAGCAATATACATCGGAAACAACAGTGACAACTGTACTATTAAGAATTCCGTCTTTGAGGGCAACACTGTTCCATTAAATGGAAATATTGAATTTGGTTTCGGAGGAGCTATTGTATGTATCGGTCACAATACCACTGTTATCAATTCCAATTTCACTAACAATAAGGCAACCAATGGTGGTGCAATTTATGCTTCAGGAACTTCCGGTAACACAAATATTACCGATGCATTATTCGTAGATAACTATGCGACATATACTGGTGGAGCTATTGCTTTAAGAGCTTCTGCCGTAACTGTGAATAACACTAAATTCTACAATAACACTGCTTCTGACGGTGGTGCATTATATGTTGGAGGTACTGGTATCACTAACTTTGTATACTCATCAGACTTTGAAAACAACACTGCTACTAACGGTAACGGTGGTGCAATTAACTGGGTAGCTTCCGCAGGGGAAATCATAGAAAGTAACTTCACCAACAACTCAGCAACATATGGTGGTGCACTATATCTTGGAGGTAATGCTGCTAACAGCCATATTGTCAATGTAACATTTGACAATAACTATGCATCTAAAAACGGTGGTGCTATTGACTGTAACGCTAAAAACATGACTCTTCTGGATACATTATTCATAAATAACGTCGCTGATGAATATGGTGCAGCTTTATGCAAGGAATTCAATGCTACTGGAGGTAGCGGTAAAAACAACACATTTACTTCAAATCATGCAGGTATTGCTGGGGCCGCTTTGGCTTGGATGGATTCAGTCGGCATTAAAATTAATGATTATCACTTTTACAACAACACTGCAGGAATAATGGGTGGTGCAATCTATGCAAATCCTGGAAGTGACAACTGTACTATCAATAATTCTGTATTTATTGGAAATAAAGTCCTTGATATAGAAAACGGTCTTGGTGGTGCAATTAATTTTGCTTCAGCTAATGCAACTATATTAAACTCAAACTTTACAGAAAATACTGCAGCATTTGGTGGTGCATTAAATGTTGAAAGTAATGGTGGAAGCACTTATGTAAACAATTCACTGTTCGATGACAATAAGGCTTACGTCCACGGGGGTGCTATAAACCTTCAAGCTTCATCAGTAACATTAAACAATACAATATTCTATGATAATGAAGCTAATAATGGTGGAGCATTATTTGTTGGTGGAGCAGGTCTTACCAACTATGTTTATAATTCAAACTTTGAAAACAACACTGCAAATGACGGACATGGGGGAGCTATTAACTGGCTTGCTTCAGAGGGATATATTATAACATCCAATTTCACAGGAAACACAGCTGGTGTTGGTGGTGCAATATACCTTAATGGTAATTCAAGTAACAGTCGTATTGTTGATGTAATATTTAAGGAAAACTCTGCTAAGCATAATGGTGGAGCTATTGACTGGAATGCTACTGGAGGTCAGCTATATAATACTACATTCATTGGAAATACTGCTGAATATGGTGCAGCATTATGTAGGGAAAACAATGCGACCGGAGGATCAGGCAGAAACAACACATTCATTGCAAATCATGCATACAAATCAGGTGCGGCTCTTGCTTGGTTAGGTGCTAAAGGCATTTCCATCAATACTTATTACTTCTACAACAACACAGCTGATGTAAGCGGTGCTGCAATATTTGTCGGTGAGGATAGTGATAACTGTAAAGTAATCAACTCCAAATTCGAGAACAACACTGTTTTCACAGGTCGTGGTGGGGACATTGATATTATAGCTGCAAATGCAAGTATTATCAATTCCACTTTCAAAAACAGTATATCCTTGCATGGTGGTTCAATTTATATTGATGATGATTCACACAATGATTCAATCATAAATTCCTCATTCACATCTGCTCGTTCATTAAACGATGGTGGTGCAATTGAAGTGCACGGTGATAACTTTAATGTTTTAAATTCCAATTTCACAGCATCATTCAGTTTAAGTCAAGGGGCAGCTATTGCAGGTTATGATATAGAAAATGTCACAATTTCAAATTCCATATTCAAATACGGGGTTGCAGCAGGAGCTCAGGATATTTATGGTAATTCTCACGGTGAAGGTGGAGCAATATACTTGGAAAACTCCAAAAATCTCAATGTAACTAATTCCACTTTCGTTAAAAATGAGGCTCGTGCTTACGGTTCATCCATTGCAACAGTCAACTGTAATGACACCAACATTTATAATGTAACATTCTATGGTGAAACCGGAGGATATGGTGTTGTTTCAATAGTGGATTCCTATAATGCCACAATTAAGTTAGCTTCATTTAACTACACGGGTTCCATTTATGAAGGCGGTGCAATCTACATTAAGAATTCCAATGCAACAGTCAAAGATTCTTCATTCAATGACACTAAATCAGGTTGGGGCTATGGTGGTGCAATCTATGTCGATGGTAATGCCACTATGGATAATTTAACATTCAAAAACTACCGCTCTTCCAAAGAAATCGGAACTGCAATTTACTTCAAGGCAGGAAACTCTACTGTAGACAATTCCAAATTTAATGGTACTGATTCAATCTGGATTAATAAAGATGCTACTGTACATTTAACTAAAAACAATGTCACTGATGCTTCAGAAGGTACTTATGCTGTATGGAATGAAGGTAAATTATATCTTGACGGCAATAACTTTGACAGTCCTATTTATGTAAATAACGGTACAATAGAAACCCAAACATACACCTACATGCTGGATAACGAAACATGGAATACAACCATAAACGATACATTTGAGTTCTGGGCTTCCATATTTGATGATAACAATAACACAATTATTTGTGTTGACTCATTAAATTCAAGTAATCAGTTATATCCGGATAGCAGTTATGTAATGCCTTATAATCACATTACTCTTCAAACATATCTCCAAGGAGTATTCTATTTGAGAGCATTCGATGACCACTTGAAGATGAATCAAAAATATAACGGTACATTATATGTTAGAGCAAATACCAAGATGGACTTGACATATTCCGATCTTAGCAAAGAGACAATCACAATCACTGCTGTGATTCATGACAAGGTCACTTTCCCTATTGGAGGTAATGTAACCTTTAAGATGGGTGATAGAAGTTATGTCGCCACTGTTCTTGAAGGAGGTATTGCTACATGGACTCTAAACAACTTAACTGCAGGAACCTATACTGTAACTGCGGCATACTCAGGTGACGATTTGTACTGGCCATGTGATAATAGCACTTCCTTTGAAATTAAGTTACGCAAGACTTTGATTTCCCTTCAGGTCAATAATGTTACTTATGGCAGCCAGACTATTGCTCTTGTGACTACAAACGCTAATGGAACTGTAATATTTTCAATTAACGGTAAATCACTAGGAGCAAGAGTCATTGATGAAGATGGTAAAATCATCTTAACTGTGCCTTATTTATTGGATCCTGGAGTATATTCAATGAATATTATTTATCCTGGAAATGAGAACTATGAATTTGCAATGAACAATACTACATTTGAAGTCTACAAGGTTAACACAACAGTTAATGCGACACCGTTTGAACACATTCAAGTGGGTGGCAAAGAAGTCATCATAGTTCAAATCAATGAAAATTCAGCTATTAAAAACGCATCAGGATTTGTTAAAATCACTATTGATGATGAAGAATATTATAAATCATTGAATAGTACTGGTGGAGCTAAATTCAATATTTATGAACTTGAAAAAGGTAATTATAATAATATTAAAGTAGAATATCTTGGTGATGAATTTTTCAATGGAAATTCAACAGAAATTTCATTCACCGTAGGTCAAAGTGAGGATTATGCAATAAATGTAATAACAGAAAACATAACTTATGGCGAAAACGCAACAATTATTGTTGTTCTACCTTCATCAGTCACTGAAAATGTCACAATTTACGTAGACAATGAAAAATACAATAGAAGTGCTGAAAATGGAATTGTAAAATTAATAGTTTCTGGATTAAATGCAGGTAATCATGTTGTAAATGTCACTTATCCTGGAGATGATAAATGGGCATTGAAATACAACAACGGAACAGTATTTAAAGTATCTGGAACTGCAGATTACACCATTAATTTGGAAGTAACTCCTGATGAATATGGTAAAGACACGGTCATTACTGTTGAAGTTCCTAAAGATGTCACTGAAAACATTACAATTAGTGTGGATGGAATTAACTACTCCAGAAAAGCTGACCCTCAAGGTATCGCTACATTAACATTAAACAACCTAACTGGAGGTATGCATTCAGTTATTGCAACATATGGTGGAGACAGTACCTACCTGAAAAAATCAAATGCAACAACATTCGATGTTGATCGTGCAGCATCAGGTATTGATGTTGAGTTTACAACTCCTCAAAATGTCGGTGATGATATAACATTCACTGTAACAATGGGACAAGAAATAAATGCAAATGTAACTTTAAATGTCAACGGCCAAAATTACACTGTAAAATTAACAGATGGTGTTGGATTATATGTTATTTCAGGATTAGCTAATAATACTTATGATGTTAAAGCTATATTCGCAGGAAATGAAAACTACACAACTTCAAACTCAACAGTTAAACAATTGGCTATTAACAAGCTCGCTTCACAGGTTAATGTAAGTGATGTAACAATCGAAGTTGGACAAACTGCAGTCATTAGGATTAACGTTACTAAAGGCGCTACAGGTAATGTTAGTGTTACTGTTGGCGGTAAAACTCAAATTGTTGGTTTGGTTGACTCCACTGCTATTGCATATGTCTCTGGATTGACAAATAGAACTTATGATATTACAGTTAACTATCTTGGTGATGGAAAATATCAGGCTTGCGAAAACACAACTCAAAAAGTATTTGTAAATAAAATAGAAGAATTTGATTTCACGGTCATTGTTTCTGATGCTAAAGTTGGAGAAAATACTACTGTGACTGTTGTTGTTCCTGGTGACGCTGACGGTAATATAACTATCGGCGATAAAACAGCTAAAGTTGAAAATGGTCAGGCAACTATTGTATTGGATAAAGAAACTGCTCCTGGTGATAAAGAGATTATTATTGGTTATGCTAATGATTCCAAATACAATAACACCAGT
>JAFUBV010000183.1 GCA_017460025.1 Methanobrevibacter sp.
CTTAAAAAATTTTGAAAAATCGTTTTAAAAAAATAAAAATAAGTAGCTTAAATGCTACTTTAAACTACTTTCTCTTTAAAATATTTGAACCACAAAATGCAAGTGAAATCAAAGATATGGCCATTAATAATCCAATAGGAAGACCAGTTTCCTTCATTCCAATACTAGCCTTGGATACCATGCCCAAACCATCATGAACAAAATCATTTTCTTTAAATTCATGATAGATGCCATGATTAAATATGTTATCAGGAACCAGAACATTTTTAATAATATCCACAACACATTCAACATAATTGTTATCTAAATTAAAATCAAATGTATCAGAAATTGCAGAAACCCTATTATTGATTAAACCTTCTTTTGAAGCAATTGCATTTAACTGTAGTGAGGTTTTCTCACCATTGGCCAATGATTTAATATGCCAAACATGATTCACATCATCATAGTCACCTGATGCTGCAAAAGCTGATTTGAAAATTAATGAATCATCCATAAGTTCATTGACAGTGATATTTACTGCACTATCCGGACCATTATTCATAATCTCTATAGAATATGAAATCAAATCACCAACATAATGCTGTACTTTTGAAACTGTTTTTGTGATTGACAAATCAGCTGCCGGATTAACAGCAATAGATTTTTCAGCACGATTATTATTCTGATTATAATCATATTGAGCTCCTTTTACAACAGCAACATTAGTGAATTCACCTGTTTTATCAGCACGACAAATAATTGATATTTGTTTAGTCTTTTGTGAGCTTAAATCACCAATATACCAGGTTCCGGTTGTTGAATATGATCCATCACCTTGTGCACTGATAAAGGTTAACCCTTTAGGCAATGAATCTGTTACAAATACTCCTGATGCATCACTAGGACCATTATTTCTAACAATTAAAGTCCATTTAACTAAATCTTTATAGTTGACTTTTGTCTGATTGGCAAGTTTGTTTATTTGCAAATCACAGGCCGGATCAACATTAACTGATGATTCATCCATATTGTTTTCCGGATTAAAGTCATATTCATCTGCATTAGCAGTTACAATATTTTTGATTTCACCTATTGATTTAACTCTGGTTGTTAACTCCAACCTTTGAATTTCACCTACTTCAAGACAGCAGAATTTCCAGTACCCGTCAGAATAATATCCTTTAGAGGCAACATAACTGACGAATTCCAAACCTTTAGGTAAAATATCTAAAATTTCAATTCCATTAGCCTTATCGGGACCGTTATTTTTAACTGTAATGGTCCATTTTAGCAAATCATTGTATTTTGGAGATGAAGTGTTTGCTACTTTGGAAATTTCCAAATCAGCGCAAGGATCAACGAATACAGATTTATTAGTTTTGCTGTTTGATGAATTATAATCATATTCATTGCATGTTACATTAACAACATTAGTGAAATTACCTGTCTTTATGATTTTAGTAATCATTTCCAGATTAACAACTTCATTTACATCCAATTCATCAATAAACCAAATGTCATTTATATAATGGCCTTTACTTTCAGTCGCACGAATCAATTCAAATGCATCAGGCAAAATTTCATTCACCCTAACATCACTGGCCTTATCAGGACCGTTATTCTTAACGATGACCATCCATTTAATGCTATCTTTATAGTCAGGATTAGAATTGCTGACTAATTTTATGATTTCCAAATCTGCAGCCAATGGAACATTGAGTGAGGAATTGGCTTTATTATTAGATTTGTTATAATCATATTCATTGCCTGAAACATTGGCATTATTGATTAATGAACCTGTTTTATTAACAAAGGTTATAACTTCTAATGTTTTGGACGAAAATGCATTTAATGATCCAATATCCCATTTTCCATTAGAATAATTACCGTTCACACTTTTTATTATTAATCCTTCAGGCATGATATCATCAACAGAAACACCAGATGCATTATCCGGACCATTGTTTTTAACGGTAATTGTCCATTTGACCAAGTCATGGTAATTTGGAGTTGAATTGTTTACCCTTTTGATGATTTTCAAATCAGTAGCCTTAGGAACTAAAATAGATTTGGATGCATTATTATTATAAATATTATAATCATATTCATTGCCTGAAACATTAGCCTCATTATCAATGATTCCTGTTTTATTAACAAGAGTAATAATGTTTAAGGTTGCACTGGCACCATTAGCTAAATTTCCAATATTCCAAATACCTTTTGAATAACTGCCAACAGACGCAACAACAGACCTTAAAACCACACCGGAAGGTAGCATGTCACTAACATTAACACCACTAGCACTGTCAGGCCCATTATTTTTAACGGTTAAAGTCCATTTGATCAAGTCATTGTAATTAGGAGAAGTATTATTTACTTCCTTTGTGACAAGCAAGTCAGTTGCTTTTGAAACATTAATTGTTTTTGATGCATTGTTGTTGAAAAGATTATAATCATGTTCTTCGCCGATTACTGAAACTTTATTGGTTATTGAACCGGTTTTATTAACCAAAGTTATTATTTCAAAACTTTCGGATTCCCCATAACCTAATGTATCGATTTTCCATGTGCCTTTACTGTAATTTCCAGTACTGCTTTTTATTACTAAACCTGAAGGCAATAAATCGCTTAAAACAATATTATGTGCTATATCAGGACCATTATTTCTTACAGTAACACTCCATTTAACTAAATCCAAGTATTTAGGTGAAGAGTTATTGACATTTTTAATTACTTCCAAATCAGCAGCTTTTGGAACTGAAATAGATTCAGATGCATTATTGTTGTTCATGTTAATATCATATTCATTACCTTTTACCACAGCAATGTTTTTAATGATTCCTGTTTTGTTGATTTTAGTTACAATGTTTAAAGTTGCACTGCCGCCTTTTGCTAAATTGCCAATAGTCCAAACACCACCGGAATAACTGCCAACAGACGCAACAACAGACCTTAAAACCAAACCGGAAGGCAACACATCACTAACATTAACACCAGTAGCATCATCAGGACCGTTGTTTGTCACTGTTAATGTCCATCTGACTAAATCACCGAAATTCGCAGAAGTATCATTAACTGATTTTACAACAGCCAAATCAGCGGCATTAGCTACATTAATAATAGCAGACGCATTATTGTTGGAAGGATTATAATCATGTTCACGTCCAATGACTGAAACATTATTTATAATACGTCCAGTTTTATTAACAAATGTGGTTATTTCAAAACTTATGGATTTGCCGACGTTTAAAGATCCGATTGTCCATCTTCCATTAATATAATTACCAGTTGTGTCTTTTATGATTAAAGCATCAGGCATGATGTCTTTTAAAACAATATCATGTGCCACATCAGGACCAATATTCCTGACAGTCACAATCCATTTAACTAAATCACCAAAATTCGGTGAAGTATTATTAGCTGATTTAAAAACAGCCAAATCAGCAGCTTCATCAACATCAATAGAAGCATCTGCATAATTATTGGCCATGTTAATGTCAAATTCATTACCTTTTACGCTGACAAAATTTTTGATAGAACCTGTTTTATTAACAAGAGTAACGATGTTTAATGTTGCACTGCCACCTTTAGCCAAATTGCCGATAGTCCAAACACCACCGGAATAACTGCCAACAGACACAACAGCAGACCTTAAAACCAAACCTGAAGGCAACACATCACTAACATTAACACCAGTTGCAGCATCAGGACCAATATTCCTAACAGTTACTGTCCATCTGACTAAATCACCAAAATTCACAGAAGTATCATTAACTGATTTTACAACAGCCAAATCAGCAGCATTAGCTACATTAATAATAGCAGCCGCATTATTGTTGGAAAGATTATAATCATGTTGGGAACCTTTTACGCTAGCAGCATTTTTAATGGATCCCGTTGCATTTACTTTAGTGACAATTTCTAAAGTAGCTGATTTTCCAACATCCAAAGAGCCGACAGACCATTTGCCAGACACATAATTTCTTGGAGAATTAACAATAATTAAAGAATCAGGTACGACATCTGTTACGACAACATTTGTTGCCTTGTTAGGTCCATTATTCTTAACGGTCAATGTCCATTTAACAAAATCACCATAATTCGGATTTGTAACATTGGATGTTTTTGTTATAGCCAAATCTGCCGCATCTTTTACGGTGATTTTTTGGCTGTCCCTGTTATTGCTCATATTCCAGTCAAATTCCTTAGCTGATATATTCGCATTATTTGTAATGTCTCCAGTTTTATTTATTAATGTAGTTATTTTAAGAGTTGCACTGGCACCGTTAGCCAAATTTCCAATATTCCAAATACCTTTTGAATAACTTCCAACGGAAGCAACAGCAGACCTTAAAACCAAACCGGAAGGCAACACATCACTAACATTAACACCGGTTGCACCATTAGGGCCGTTGTTTGTCACTGTTAATGTCCAGACAACCAAATCATGATAATTGAATTGGGAATTTGTGGTTGACTTTTTTACACCAACATCAACTTTCGGCATTACAACAAAGGTTGTTTGATTTGTAATTGCCTTATAGTAATTATCTTCATAATGTGTAGCTGTCAATGTATAGGTTCCAGGTTTTAAATTTGTTAAAACATCATTTACTTTACCTAAATAGCTGGATTTTAAAGTATTATTATAAACAACAGTCCCGTCAGAGTGTTTTACGGTTAATAAAACATCAATATTATATTCGCGTGCATCCTGATATAATTCACCGCTGTTTGTAGCTCCTGAAAGGGGAGTTTGACCATTCACTTTAATATTTCTATTTAAAGCAGCATTATAGATTGCATTTGAAACAGGCAAATAATTATATCTGGCTATATTATTTCCACCATAGATTACAGCACCAATCTCTTCATTTTCACCATAATAAATATCCTTTGCATAAACAGGAAGTGCATAAACCCAAGCCTGATTTTCACGCATGACATTATTTGTTACATTTAAATCAGTACCCTGTTTATCATAGTAGATTGCACTGCCGTTTCTTGCTACATTGTACTCAAAAACATTATTTCTTACATGATCTGAACTTCCATTAATATATATTGCACCACCTAATCCATCATCATTTACATTAGGATTTGCAATAGCCTCATTTGATATGAATCTTGAATTCTGTACTGTAGTGGACTCACCGTTTACATATATTGCTCCACCATTATGATAAGCAAAATTATCTGTGAAGTTTGAATCAAAAACATCCAATGTGTGTGTAATGATGAAAAGTGCACCACCATCAACGGATGCATTATTATCAGTGAAACTGCTGTCTTTAATAGTTACACTGTATCCTGCCAGTCTAGCCGCACCACCATATGGAGCAGTGTTGAATCGAATCTGCAATCAATGATTTTAAGATTGATAGAATTAGATTCTTCTGAATTTGATATGGCACCACCATAATCATTAGCAGAGTTGGAAACGAAAGTACAATTCTTAATTGTACCTGAACAATGTGCAGTTAAAGCTCCTCCAAAATCAGCAGAATTTCCTTCAAATATACAATTTTCATAGCCGACACCATCCCTGAGACATGATGCACCACCATGAGACAATTGTGTTCCTGAAACTGAAATAGCTTTATTATTTATGAATTTACAATCTTTAATGAGAGAATTTGAAACAAATTCCTCTTTTCCTACCTGCAAGGCACCACCATAAACAGCACCCCCGTTTTTGTCATAAACCTTATTAGAATCAAAACTACAGTTAAGTATTCTTACATTATAACCGTATGCTCCCACGGCTCCAGCAGCAGTAGTAGCAAAGTTATTATAAAATTTAGAGTTTTTAATCATTAAATTACGGCCAGCATCGGGATTATGTTCAATGTCATAATCCGTATAAATCGCACCACCCCCTTTTGTAGCGTAATTATCATTAAATTCACAATTTTCAATCGTGACATCTTTTCCAAAAACATACATCGCACCACCATAAATATTTTTACCATTATTAAAAATCAGATTGGAAAAATAAGATTCTGATCCGTCCCTTTCAACAATGAACATACTAGATATGTTTTTTCCATCCAATGTTGCTCCGGACGTGGAAATGATAGAAATATTTTTATATACAAAAATAAATGAATCCGGTTTATCGGCAATAAAATTACCTTCCAAATCCAATGTATCACCATTTTCCAAAGAGTAATGAATTGCATTTTGAATATCTGAAAAGTTTCCATCTGTCAGCTGTACTGTTTTTGGTGATGAAAGCATATTTTCTTGAGAATTTCCTAGTTTATCTTCATCAATTGCATTTAAGTTATAATTACCATTTGTCTCAAATCCTATGGAATCAGCACCACTATAGGATTCATCCAATTCAAATGCATCAACACTTGTGACTGCAAAAAGAATTAATGAGACGAAGCATATGGCAATTAAGAAATTTTTGCTAATAGCTATCTTATTTTTAAACATATTTTTTGTCTCCTACGAGGACATTGATAACCACCATTAATTAACAAAAAGCTATTAATAAGCAATTAACCTTTTTATTTTTAACTTAAATCTTGAAAAGAATCATCAAAATTTAAAAATTTATACTAAATTGATGAATTAAAAGCTGACTATAAGATTTAGTCAGCTTACACCTCATAATTTAGGATAAATATGAGACCATAACTCACCTATTCAGGACAATTTTACATCATGACAACAATTTTATCAAAACTCAGTAATATTGTACCAAAATAAAAGATAATCTCTATAAATCCTCTAAAATCTAATTAAATTTATTACTATATAAATTTTTGCTTCAAACTCACTCAAAAATTATTAAATCAAAAAATATAACCTCCTGATTAGAATTTAACTTCATGATATGAAAAATTTAATTAACCGGTAAAAATAAAAGTAAATAGTAACTTATTACAAGGACAGATAATATGAAAAAAGACGTGATAATATCATTAATGATACTTTTATTGTTATCATCATGCATTGGTCAGGTATCTGCAACAACAACATTATTTTTAACATCAGACAACATAATCGGAGAAAATGAAGATGTTGACATGCTGAACTCAATAAAAAATTATGTTGAGGAGATGAGCAATGGTAATATTAAAGTAATTGTTGATAGTCAAGCCCCAAGCCCAGGAGAAGGTTCAAGAGCAATAGAAAGTGGTGCGGATGTAAGCGTAAACCTTGCCGCATCCGATGCGGGAAACTTCCTCATACTGGCAAAATATGCAGTCAACACAGGAAAGAAAATAATCTTTGTAAACACCGGAGACTTTGATTTGGATGAAGCCAACTCACTTAGAAGAGCATGGGACGATGATTATTCCTCAACAATATTTGCAGGAATAAATTCCCCCGGCACTTTTCTTAAAGAAGCCGGAATTGATTATATCCAACCTCTGAAAGTATATCCTGATGCAGGCCCTAAGGGGTATCTGACAGAATATAACGAGGATGTGAATAAATACATTGCCGAGCAAATAGTTGAATGTGTAGGTAATAATAACTCTAACAGCTACGATAACGATTTGGTCATAACACATAAGTTAGCTCCAAAAGAAATGGCCAAAGCAAGTCAGTCACTGCTGGAAAGCGATGATAAACAGATGAATGGAACATATAACTCCTATTCTGCCCCGCAATTATTATACATGACAAGTTCCTATCTGAACGGGAACGGCCTTCAAGCCCCATCAGACTATGGTCAGCCGACCGATCCTGAAGAATATTCAACCTTTGCAAAGAACAGCTATTCAATATACGATTACATGAAAATGGGTGGAATAGTAAAAGAGTTCATGGATGAAAACGGAAGAGCACCAAATTACATAGAATATGATGGTGCAAAAATCGGCTATTATGATTTAGTATACAATTTTGCCGAAATAACTGAAAATCATACAGACAATTCACACATGGACTTTGCAAGAGAATATCATTTTGACAAAGTTAATGAATCTATTTTAATTACTGCATTCCCATATGTCCTTGCTATTGTTATTATAATGTTGGCATGTGTTGGAATTAGAAAAATAAGGCGAAAATAAATATAGTATTAATTACAAAGATTTAATGTTCATTAATAAATGAAGAAAAAGGTGAATTTATGAAAAGATATATAAGTGAATTAATCGGAACTATGGTTCTAGTTTTATTCGGATGTGGAAGTGCAGCTATCGCAGGATCTGTACTTGGTAATTTAGGAATAGCAATGGCATTCGGTTTATCCATTGTAGCAATGGCTTACGTAATTGGAGACATCTCAGGATGCCACATTAACCCTGCTGTTTCAATCGGAATGTGGATTGACGGAAGAATGGAAATTAAAGACTTAATCATGTACATTATTTTCCAATGTATCGGTGCAATTATTGGTATTGCAATCCTTGCAGCACTCATTAATTCAGCTCCAATCCTTGGAGGATACATGGCAACAGGATTAGGTCAAAATGGATTTGGTGCAGCATCAAGCGTTGGAATCAACCTTTACGGTGCATTAATAACTGAAATAATTTTAACCTTTGTATTTGTATTTACTGTGCTTGGAGTAACCAGAAGCGAAAAAACCAGCGCTGTTGCTGGAATCGTAATCGGTTTAACCCTTGCATTCGTACACATTATGGGAATACCATTAACAGGAACTTCTGTTAACCCGGCACGTAGTTTAGCACCTGCTTTATTCATGGGCGGAGTAGCTCTCGAACAAGTATGGGTATTTATTGTAGCACCAATTATCGGTGCAATAATTGCTGGTTTAGCACACAAAGGATTATACGATGGGGAATAGATTATTCCTCTTTTTTCTCTTTTTTTTAAAATAATTTTTTTAAAATATAAATATAATAGAATTGATATCTATAATATAAGGTGAATATATGAAAATAGTTATTGCAATTGGCGGATCAATTCTATTAAAAGATTATGACAGTACTAGATTCAAACAATATAGTGAAATTCTAAAGGAATTGACTAATGAACATGAATTATTCGTTGTAGTTGGTGGAGGAAAACCAGCTAGAGATTATATTGGTGTTGTTCGTGATTTAAATGCCGGAGAAGCCCAATGTGACGATATTGGAATTGAAGTTACAAGAATTAACGCTAATTTTTTATTATGTGCACTTGGAGATGCAGCTTATCAAAGAGTACCACATAATTTCCAGGAAGAATAGGAATTTGCATCAAGCGGCAAAATTATTGTTATGGGCGGAACAGAACCAGCAC
>JAFUBV010000184.1 GCA_017460025.1 Methanobrevibacter sp.
ATGGAATTTCAACAGTTGAAACAGTTTCATCACAAATAATGCTTAAAGAATAATCAATGAAATCGAAATCAAATTCCGCAATTGATGTTTTTAATGAAATTGAATGCTTAATGAAATCAATAGAATAATCAAATAATGAATTTTCAATATTTGCACAAGCATCCCCAATATCAAAATTAAGCAAAAATGGCAATTCACAATCATCTGAAAAGCCAATGCTTTGATTAAAGGAATATGAATTGATATAGATGACATTTTCAAACTCATTGAAATTGAAAGTATCTTTCACAAACAGGTTTAAATCATTCACTGAAAAATCAAAAGATAACGCATTCAAATCAATTAATTCAGCAAATAAACTTGTTTTTCCATAAACGAGAATAAATTGATAATTTCCATCACAATCCAGTTGAATAGCATAATCAATTATGTTAAACTCCAAATCATCATTCGGACACGACGACTGCATATTGAATTTTGATTTGCTCATCGAAATATCCTCTAAAAACTTAAACAAATCATTAATTTGGCCTGGAATGAACTTATCCAGTGAAAAGAAATTAAAAACTTCTTTTAAGATATTAACTTCAATTATTTCAAAATGCATATAATTATCAATACTTTTAAGGCAAGTGTCTATTAGAATGAATGAATGTTCGCCGAAAATGCTGCATGTAAAGTAGTCATGAATAATTTCATACTGTTTGTTTGAAATAGCATATATGACTTGACCAAAATTCACCTTATTCGAAACGAAATAGGAATTTTTCACTATCAGTGAAGAGGAATCCCCACCAAATATGGCAGCACCATAATCTGCAGAATTGTCTGCAAAATATGATGAATCAACTTCAAGCAGACCACTATTTTTGTAAACAACACCACCAGCACATGTTGCTACGTTATTTACAGCAACAACATTACTTAAATATGAAATAGAACCTTCATCATAAATAGCACCACCATAGGATGCTTTTGAATTATTGAATACTGAATAAGAAACATTTAACTGAGAACGATTTGAAAAAATTGATCCTCCAAATCCGGACAATGCAGTGTTATTTAAAAATTCAGAATGTGAAATGTTCATTGAAATATTATTTTGAATGAAAATAGAACCACCAAATCTATTAGCAGAGTTATTGAAGAATTTTGAATTATGTATAATTGCTTTTGATGTATTTGAAGCTATATAGACTGCTCCTCCAGCATAAGCCGCATGATTATTAATGAATGAGGAATTGTCTATATCCGTAAGTGAAGCATTATATCCAACGTTAACCGCTCCACCATAATCGTTAAAGTTATTTTTAAGGATAGAATTATTGACAAATAACTTATCATTATTTTTAATTGACAGATTATTTAATGTCAAAGAGGATATTGATAGAAAACCGTCAGACACTAAATAATTTCCAAAACCATTAATAACAGTTCTATTTTGTGATTGACCAATAAGAGTAATGTTTTGAATAGTTTTGGATTGATTCAAATCATACTCACCATCGGCAATATAAACTACAGATCCATCAACAAGTTTATCCACAGATAAAAACTTATATGGTGAATTTAAAGTTCCATTGCCCTCATCCAATGATGAAGAGTCAAAATAAATATTGTTTGGCATTATCTGATCAACAGATTGTGAATCCAATGAAGTTACATTATCATTAGCAAAGCTAATCGGAATAATAAATAATATTAATATTATTAATAAAAATATTGTGTATTTTTTCAATGAAAGACCTCCAATGAATTCTATAATACAATTTAAATAATATAGTATAAATAACATTACAATTTATTTAAGTATAACAAGTTGGATAACTTATAATATGAAAGAAATTGAAAAACTAAGAGCAGGACTTGAATACTGTTTCGATGATGAGGAAGTAGCTGAATTGAAACTTAATGCAGTTAAAAACTGCCAGATTTACAATAATATAGATGAAACAGACAGACAGGCAAAATACGATTTTTTAAAAGAGATGCTTGGAAGCATTGGTGAGAATTCAGGAATTGAAAGAGGATTTAACTGCGACAATGGAAAAAACATATTTATCGGAAACAATTTCGTTGCAAACTATAATGTTACAATTTTAGATGTTAAGGAAGTCCATATCGGAAATGATGTGATGATTGGACCTGGAACGACAATAACCACCGTAGGCCATCCAATCAATCCCAATGGAAGAAGAAAAAGACTGGCGCAGGCAAGTGAGATTAAAATCGGCAATGATGTTTGGATAGGTGCAAATGTTTCAGTGCTGCCTGGTGTGACCATTGGAAATAATGTTATAA
>JAFUBV010000185.1 GCA_017460025.1 Methanobrevibacter sp.
CTTCCCAAGCCCCTCCGAAGGAGAGGATGTCTGCTTACCGCCAGCAAGGGCTCTCAGGTCGTAGACGGTGCTTTTGTATTGTACCAGTTTCTCCCACCACTGCACGTCCTTGTCGTTGATGGAGAGCAGGGGCTTGTCGGCCGACTGCCAACTTATGTTTTGAATTCTGACGGCAAAGGTACGACTTTTCTGCGAAACACCCGCTAAAAAATTACTGAAAGGCGTATACAAATCACTGATGGGGTGATTTTTTGCATCAATTGCAGTGCATCTTAATGTATCAGTCCCGAAATTCATGATATCTCTTGGATTTCTTGAGGCAAAGGATGCTCATTTGAATTTCAAAAGAAAATTCAAATACGTCATGATTATTATTTTCATTGTTTTTGTTTTAGCACAAATCAGATATTACATTGGAGGCATATTATGGTAGAAGTCATTGTTTTAGGCTCAGGCATTGCAGGTCTTACTGCATCAATTCATGCATCGGATAACGGTGCAGAGGTTTCATTAATATCACCTGATTATTCCGAACGCTCACAGTCAGTAATGGCAATGGGCGGAATAAACGCAGCATTAAACACAAAAGGTGAAAACGACTCTGTTAACCAGCATTTTACAGACACGATTAACGGAGGGTGCAATCTAAACAACAAAAAGGCCGTGGAAATGCTTACCCGTGATGCGCCGGAAATTATTGACTGGCTTTCAAGATTGGGAACCAGCTTCACCCGTGATGATGCGGGCAACGTTGATTTGAGAAACTTCGGAGGCCAGAAGAAAAAAAGAACCGCCTATGCAGGTTCAAGAACAGGCAAGCAAATCGTTTCAGCTCTTGTAAATGCATGTAGAAAAAGGGAATCTGAAGGTAAGATTAAACGTTTTGTTGGGTATCGCTTTTTATCCCTGATTTTTACAGATGAAAATGAATGCTGTGGTGTCCGCTGCATACATGAGGATACTGGCAAGGTTAAATCATTTACAGGTGATGCTGTAATCATCGCCACAGGAGGATATAATCAGCTTTTCGGAAAAATTCTAGGCTCAGTTCAAAACGACGGATTTGTCACAGCAAAACTTTTCACTCAGGGAGTTGAGCTGGCAAATCTTGAAATGGTCCAGTATCACCCCACCACTGTTGCAACTTCACAGAAAAGAATGCTCATAACCGAAGCCGCACGTGGAGAAGGTGGAAGGCTGTTTGTTGAAAGGGATGGTCAAAGACACTACTTCATGAAGGAGATGTATCCGGAACTTGCAGATTTGATGCCGAGGGATGTGGTTTCAAGAAGCATTTATAATGTTTCTGATGGTGGAAAAAAAGAAGTATTTCTTGATTTGACCCATCTTGGCGAGGATACGGTTAAAGTCAAGCTGGATGAGGTATATGAAATAGCAACCAGATATTTAAACATTAATCCTTTAGAAAGTCCGATTCCGGTATTTCCCGCAGTCCATTACTTCATGGGAGGAATTCTCACAGATGAAAATCACAAAACAAACATTAAGGGATTATATGCTGCAGGAGAATGCTCATGCCAATATCACGGTGCAAACAGGCTAGGTGGAAATTCGCTGCTCGGTGCCGTTCACGGAGGGTTGGTTGCTGCCCGAAATGCCGTTTTGGAAAGTGTTAAGGGAAATCCTATAATTGATGATGAATTAAGTTTTTCCGTTTGCGGTGATAAGTCACTGTCACGGACCTTGGATGAAATTTCGGAAATCATGAATGAATCGATGGGAATATACAGAAATGAAGACGGTCTTAAAAAAGGTCTTGAAAGGCTTGAAAATCTAAATACTGATGTCAATGCAAAATATTATGACTATCAAAAAGTCCAGCTATTGAAACTTCTTGGAAAGGCAAGCATTCTCTCGGCACTGTCAAGAAAAGAATCAAGAGGAGCACATCAAAGAAGCGACTATCCGCAAAGCGATGAAAATTACGAAAAGCCGACACTGGCAAGATATGAAAACGGAGAAATAGTGATAACATGAAAGTGAAAATCAAAACCGGTGATGACTATCAGATATTTGAATATGATGGAGACCTCAACATTTCCGTCATCACACTAATCGAGAGACTGGATGCACCTATAGAATATTCCTGCAGCTGCCTTCAGGGAATCTGCGGCGCATGTGCAATGCTTATCAATTCACGTCCCTGCCTTGCATGCAAAACATTTCTAAATGAGGATCAGATGGTCAAAGAATATGGCCAAATCACAATCGAACCCCTCTCCAAATTTCCTCTTGTAAAAGACCTTAAAGTTGACAGATCCATACTTTTCGATGTTCTTAAGGACTGCGAGATATGGCTTGAAAATGATTGCGGGGATGGCGGTGATGTTGACTTTGAATATGAAATGTCACTGTGTCTCATGTGTGGATGCTGCAGCGAAATATGTCCCAACTATAAGCTGGGAGACTTTGCAGGAGCACACCTTGCCGTGTCATCATCAAAACTTGTGAATCAGGAAAGCGATGAAAAGCATTTGAAAAACATTAAAAACAACTATAAAAAACGCTTCTTTTCACATTGCGTCAAATCAACAGCCTGCGAAGACGTCTGTCCGATGAAAATTCCAACACAAAGGGCAATTTCAAAAATGAACAGAAAATCCGTCTGGAAAATCTGGCAATTGCTGAATCTAGATTAACAATCCAAATCTTCAATAAACATTTCACTGTTGCACTCATAGGCGAAGGCTTCCTGTTTAAGGATGTCGTTGTTTTCGATGAAAAACTGTCTGAAGAGTTTTTCCGGTTCGTTTTTCTGATGATGTGAATAGCGTTATTAATGTTTCCGAGTATGACCTGTTTTTGTAATAGCTTTTAGCCTCTGTTAAATATGCGCTTGTGTAACCGTTTTCGTTTAAAATAGCTATGAATTCTTCTGTGATTTTTTCCGTGTCGATAGCTATTAGTTTGTCGTTTTCATACTTGTATTGTGGGAAGTGGAAAACGTATTTTTTGTCTAGTTTGATCATTATGCATCACCTTGTTAAATGATGTTTTGCTTTTTATAACTTTTAAATAATATGTTAAACACTTTTTGTATAAATGTGTAATTATGGATAAAAAATATAATAATCATTGTTATGGTCATTGTTGTAATTGCATTAATTGCCATTGTAGCAGTTAATTTCATGAATTTAGATCAAAAGATGATGTTATAATATATAATAAGTCTATTGAAGGATTAGAGACTTTTAATTCTATAAATAGTACTAATTTTACATTAAGTGATTTTAGTGGAAGTGTTCAAACAGATTATATTGCAACTGATTAATTGCACAGATATCTACAACCTCAAACAGGTCAGCTATTGATGTAACAATATCTGAAGCAGATAAGGTTAATGAGTCCGTAGAAGGCCACACTA
>JAFUBV010000186.1 GCA_017460025.1 Methanobrevibacter sp.
GTAACACCTCCCGTGTTACTATTTAAAAAATCATTTATCTAACGCATGTTTTTTTCTTTGAATTAAACATGCGTTTTTGTATATATTTTTTGAAATAAAATAAAATAAAATGGAATATAAAAATTTAGGTGTTCGTAAATACCCAAATAGTTATATACCCATCTTTACAAAGTATTTTATGGTAACATCTCCCGTGTTACTTTGGAAAAAATCGTTTTAGTATATGTTTCGGCAACCGGAACATATACCTAAACTCAAAAACTACTTTTTTAGACCATAACACCAAAAGAATAATTATATAATCATTATTAATTTTTAAAAGCAATATTTGCCTGAAAGAGTAAAATTATAGCAATTATAAAAAGAAAAAAAGAAGGTTAAAATTAATTAACCCTATAATGTAACTTTTACGGTGTTTGCAATTACAGCACTGATCGGCTCATACATTGAAGTGATAATGTAATCACCAGGAATCAGGTTGATATTGAGCCTTGCAATACCATCAGCGTCAGTAGTACGGTTATAGAACACACCATTGATGTTGAAAGTGATTACCTGATCAGCATATCCAACACCTTTACCGTCAACGAGTTTGGCAACATAAGGATTTGCAACACCGAATTTTTTGGTCAAATCAGAGCCTGTAAGAACAGGTTTGACAGTCACATAATTGGAAACAAGACAACCTTTATAATCAGCAGTAATGATGTACTTATTCGGACCTAAGTTCAAGTTCAGGCGAGCAACACCATTAGCATCGGTTGTACGTTTATACATTACACCGTTTATGTTGAATGTGACCTCTTCACCTTCACCTGCAACAGTACCGTCCTGTTTGATTATTTTTACAGTGTATCCTGTACCGTTTCTGTAGTACAATTCAGTGTCATGATTGTCAACAATCAATGATTTTACAAGAAGTATGCTTGATGTTACCTCACCGGTGTCTGTTCTTGTAGCTGTAACGATGTATTCGCTAGGCAAGAGATTGATTGCAATGCTTGCGCCTCCGTCTTTATCGGTTGTACGAGTATACTTTACACCGTTGATGTTGAGCTCAATAGGAACATCAGAAACAGGCTTACCATCCTTGATAACGCTTACAGCATAACGGGTACCATTCTTATACATCATGGTAATGTCATTTGCGATTAATGTTGATTTGATTGTTATGTCAACTGTAGCGTTTGAAGCATAGTAATTATCATTTCCTGCATATGTGAATTCAGCTGTATAGTTGGCAGGGTTGAGGTTTAGCGGCAAGTCGATTTCACCATTGTCATTTGTGGTTCTTGTATATTGAGCACCGTTAATGCTTGCAAGTACTGACTCGCCCGCAATAGCCTTGCCTGACAAATCAGTTAATTTAGCCCTTAATCTTGTACCGTCTTTATAATACATTTCAATATTATTTGCAGTTATTTGAGTGTATTCCTTACCTGTAAGGACAACAGATAAAGTTGCATCTCCTGAACCCTGATTGTAATTGTCACTGTCTTCAACAACAGAGATAATTGTGAAATTACCGTTCAATCCGGCAGGAACTTTGAGGTTTGCATTTGCAACACCATTTTCATCAGTTACGGCAGCACCGATATATTGGGTGTTTCTGTAGAATCTTACGTTTACGCCTGCTACAGGATTATTGCTTTCATCTATGACTGTTGCGATAAATGGAGCGGTAGTACCTGCTTTTGCAACGACATCTTCAACTGATACACTGATATTTGATTTTAGAATTTCAAGATTGGAATTAATGGAGCCTGATTTGAAACCGGATTTGGTCAGTGAAGCAACAATAGTGTAGTTTCCTACATTGTAGTTTTTATTTAATTTATATGTTGCAGAGGCTTTTCCGTTTTGCACAGTTGTGTTTGCTATAATGACATTGTCTAAAGTAAACCGTACATTAGCACCGTTGGCAGCATTACCTGCATCCAGAGTTACTTTGAATTCACCGTTATATGGAACAGTGACATTGTCCATTTTAAGGTTATCAAAGCTTGATCCGTAATTGTCTTTTACGGTGTTTGAACCTGTTGCGTTAACTCCTGCATCACCTGAGCCTTTTTCTCCTTTAAGGTAATTATTTGTTATGGTGTTGCCTGTTGCCTGGTTTGACAAGTCCACAGGATAACCGGTAGCTGTTGTGATTTCATTTTCATTGATTAAGTTGTTATTTGAAATGCCGTCAAGGAAAATGCCTGAATTTGGAGCGTCGATGACATCTTTCATGATAAATCCTGTATCTTTTCCATCACCGTTTGCAGTTATGACATTGTTTTGAATCACGTTGTTGCTTGATTTTGTTCCGGCAATTCCTGCAATCACATTTCCGTTTCCGGTAATGTTGTTATCTTCAATAGTGTTTCCGCTTGATTGGAAAGCTTCAATTCCATATGCAATAGCTGCATTCATGGTAATGTTGTTTCCAGTAATTGTGGAGTTGTTTGAAATTTCAAGGGTTATACCATAAGCTGTGCGGTTTACATTGAGGAGGACATTGTTGTCAATGACATTATTATCAGTACATCCCTGACCGAAGATGAATCCTTCAACGACATTTGAACCTGTTACAGTAATGTTGTTGCCGATGAATGTGTTGTTTTTAGCGCTTGAAGTTGAAAATTGTCCGGTTGATTGTGCAAGAGCACCTGCACCGTATAAATAATTGTCATTACCTTCAACATTGATAATATTGTCTTTAATTAGGTTATTGTCACAGTCATAGTAAAAATCAATACCTACAAGGGAGTTTGTAGAGTTAACAGCAAATGACTGGTTTACCAAAGAGGTTACATTAACCTTATTGTCGGATAAAGTGTTGTTGGAAGACTTGATCATTAAAATACCGTAGGTCCTGTAGATTTCAGGAACGATATTGGTTCCGTCAAGACAGTGTTCGCTTAATACATCACCCAAACATTGGCCTATGCAGACTTCAGATGAGTTGACATTGAGGTCTTTTGAATCTTCGAATGCGTGGATTTCGCCTGTACCGATACATTCGATTGTGTTGTTGGTGAATTCACAGTTTTCAGCACCATAACCGAGCAATGGATATGTCAGGGAGTCACCGTGGGACATCAATGTGTTGTTTTCAACGAAAACCTTGGATGACTTATAGATATAGACTGAGTAAGCTGCTACAGGGTCGTATACTGTGATGTTGTTGTTGACAATCTTTACGATTTGAGTGTCTGCAACAAATATTCCCCAAGCATCCAAACGGCCAGCTCCTTTGTTTATGATGGAGATGTTTTCAATCCATACTGAGTCACTTGTAACGATTATTGTTGAATTGGTAAATAATGCGTCCGCACCAACCATTTTAATGCTGCTTGAAACGAGAATTTGCTTATCTTCAAATATTCCTGTGAAGTACAGAATATCGCCGTCATGGACGAAATCGTTTTTCAAGTTACCGTCTTCATCAATATAGTTGTGGTAATTGTCGGGAGTGACATAGTAGGTTGTTCCGTTGAATACGAAATCAGGAACTGTAGGGTCAACTTCTCCTGCAGGAGTCATGATTTTACCGTCACCTGTGTTGTTGTTGATTGTATATGAATTCTTATCCGCATCAGCCACATTAATCATGTACTGATTGGAGGTTGTTATCTTGTTGTTGGTAATTGTAATGTTGGACGGATATTTGGTTTTTGATGATTTTGAAAGTAAAACACCAATTCCTGAATCTGAAACAATGGTGTTTCTGTCAACTACAATACCATCAAATTTACCTTGCTGATCGATAGCTGCACTTGATGCGGTATATATTTCGTTTGAAAGGATTTTGATGTCGTTACCCTGAGCGGTTATACCATATCCTTTGGTTGCATTGATTATGTTGACTTCAACTGTGGAGTCATCTCCGACAGAAACGCCAGCGCCGACAAATGCACCGACTATGGTGTTATTGCGAACTGTTGCCTGTGAAGAAAGAGCGATACCGTAATCCCCACCTGATGCGGCACCAGTGTTGAAGTCAGTTCCGCTGACCTTGACATAATTGTTAATAGCACTATTTCCAGAGGTTGATGAAGATGAAATACCTCTGTAAGCGCCATAAATCCTATTGGAATCAGCAGTGTTGTTTCCACCCATCATCTGAATACCGTAAGCCCATGAAGTGGTATTTACAGTATAGGTAATGGTGTTGTTGTAAATGATGTTGTTGAATGATTCGCCACTGTTTAAATCGCCTCCTCCATATGAAGACAGATATATTGCATTTGCATCAGCAACATGAATATCGTTTCCTGCAATGTAGTTGTTATTGGAAGTAAAAAGAACGATAATTGATGTTGATCTGGAACCGTGGCCGTATGAAGCTTCACTGGCCTGGAGTTTATTATTGACAATATTATTATAATTGGCGCCGTTAAGACAAATCGGATATGCTGAAACACCAACGTTTGATATCTCATTGTCTGAAATAGTACAGTAGGATGCACCGTTGAGATATACGCCTCTCATATATTGACCGTTATTCACAATTTTCAGATTACTTACAGTGGATCCTGAAGCTCCGCTATTGAGGGTGACTATACCTCCATAGATAGTTCCTCCAGAACCTACAATATTGACCTTTTTAGTAAAAGTAAAGTTCTTTGATGAGAAATCTCCGCTTAAAATAACAGTGTCACCTTCATTAACTGCTGATGAAATCAATTCTCCATTGGAGAAATACTGATTGTAGTTATCTGAAGTAACAGTGCGTTCTGAGACAGATAATATCTCACCGTTATCATCATTAACCTCATTAATACTTACTGTTTCATTGGCATCGTCTGCTGCGCATACTGCACCTACTGAAACGAATAATAGCAATAACAAGATTATAAAAACATTAAATCTTTTAATCACATTAATCACATCTAAACATTTTTTTCTAAAATACATTTGAAAAATAATGTATCATATGTTTATTTCTGTAATTAAAGTATATTTAAAAATTTCTAAAAAAAGAAGAATGATGATTAGTAATCATCAAAATCATCATTATTACGCATGTAACCAACCAAGAATATTGCGATTAAAGCAATCACCGCAATAATTACAACAATCGGCATGCTTGAGTCTGAACTGACGCTTTTTGCCGGAGAGCTTTTTGTAACTTCATAAGCTTTGGAATCACTTGCCTGAGAAGCATCCTCATTTGCCTCATTTGATGAGTCCTGGTTTGCAGAAGCATCACTTGACTGTGAAGATGATTTACTGGCATCCTGAGCGGAAGTTGAAGGCTGATCTCCGACAGCTGTTTCACCACCAGCATCACTAGGAGCTGCCTGACCGTTCTGTTCAGTAGTTCCGTTGACCAACATTTGGTCTTCAGGATTTGTTTCACTTTGACCGTCACCTTCAACAGGAGCATCATCCATTACATATAATGGGTCAGTCAAAGTAGCTGTAGCCAAAATCTCTGCATATTTTGCCTTATCCTGTGGAGAAAGTGAACTTGCCTGAATGATTTTCATGTTGAAGTCCAGGTTCTTACAGGTGTGGTGACAACATGCAACACCATACTGAATAGCCATTTGCATAATTGAATCAGCTAATTTTTGAGTTATTTCAGCATTAGCTTCCCATAAACCTTGATCCTGCAAGTAGAACATCCATGCAGCATTACTTTGGAATGCAGCGGCCTGAGCAGTTGATTGTACGGAACCTGCCTGTGAAAGAACAACATTAGCTAACTGATTACCTAATTGAGTTTCAAGAGAACCTCCGCTTAGCACCAAACCACCGTAAAGGTTTTGCATAGCCATAGCATAAGACAGAGATCCTGCCTGAGAATTGATTAAAGGCTCATAGTAGTTTGGATTAATCAGCATACTGCGAATCTCAAAGTTCAATTCCTCTTCATAGTTTCTTGAAACATAATTGTTCTGGTTTCTTATGTCCACAAATGCAGTGTCCGGTGTAGCACCGAGAGTACGTGCTGCATTGTACAGTCCACCAAACCAGTCATAGTAATCGTCGGAATCTATGAATCTCCATGTACTGTCGAAGTTCTGAGTAATTAAATCGACTTGTGAGAGTAATTGTTTATAAGCTTCTTTTTGTGGAGTGACAACAATATTTCCTTTTTCATCCATGTTCCATGCAAATGAAACCTTATCAAGATAAATGCTTGTTGCTTCCTCATTAACTGTCTCAATATTCCAGTCTGCAGTATTTGGAATAAAATTACTCATACCAGTACCTTCAAGAATTGCACCCGGAAGACCGAATAGTCTGTCAAGAGATCCTGTCTGATTGTAATGAAGTTTAAGATAGTTTTGTGAGAAATCTTCCCCTTCAGCATTAGCAGCAAGATCAATTCCTGTAAGCAGCCAGGTTAACCAATCCTTATTGCTTGTTACAATACTTGCAAATACATCGATTCTTGGACGGTTTACTACACTGCCGTCATGTAACTCGACAGTCAAATCATCCAAAGGCAATAATTCAACGCCAATGACTTTTCCGTTTTCTGCCCATTTAGGCTTACATCCGAGGAAATACAGGAATTCAGCAAGACCGATACCTTCAGTTCTTGATATTTCTGTACCCCATAGAATCAATGAAGTCAGTTTAGGCCATTCACCATGTGCTTCCATATAATCAGCCAACAGCAAGTCAACGATTTTAACGGCTGAAGCATATGCTGATTTTGAAGGCATTTTTGTTGAATCTGATGCATAACCATCATATCCCGTTGGAATGGAGTCACCGTAAGAAGGATCTGCAAATAAACCTGCAAGCAAGTAATCGCCCTGAAGTACTTTGATAATAGCAGCCCATTCATTATTATTTTCTATATTAACAATTACACTGGCAGCATATTCAGTATCATTATACAGAGCAGAGCCAACAGGAATATTGTATTGCCTGTTCAATTCCTCAACGGAAGTTCCGCATACCAATGCAGTAACATATTCCTTAAGGAATGACTTTACAACATTTTCAACAACAGCATATTTCTCTACATGACGAATATCCTCATAATAGTTCAGATTAGCCAATTCAGGATAGAAGAATCCTGTAATATGATTGTAAATAGATGTCTGAGAGGATGTGACTGTAATTACTTCTTCAATCAGCTCATAATCTGAGAGTACCTTACCCAAATAGTGAAGACCGTATGTATAGAAATCATCTTCCATACTGTCCAGATAAGCGTGAAGCTCATCGAGATACTCTTCAAAGGTCTGATTGTCGGATTCGTTGAAAGTGGCGAAACCTAATGTAGGTGCCAATTCAAGGATTAAAGCCTTATACTCTTCAGCATTGGTTGTAACATTGAGTTTGACCTGGTCCTTATAATGTGAAATATAATTGGACAATGTAGTGTAGTTACCATACAATTCGGATGAAACCATAGCCGGAGTCATGTGAGTAATCATCAAAGCTGCGATTCTGTCACGAGCAACCATAGCTTCACCAGGGTTTGAAACGATGTACGGATATACAGTAGGAGTTAAAGTCAACTCAAATGTCCAGTCTCCTTCCATTACCCCAATATTTCTTCCAGGCAACCATTCAAGAGTACCGTGAGTACCCATATTGATTATCGCATTTATGCCGATAGTCTGGTCGAGCCATTCATAGAATGCAACATACTGCTGATGAGGAGGCAAGCTTAAATCGTGGTAGTTCTGAATTTCCTCCCATCCTCTTGAAGGCTGGAAAGTAATGAAGACATTGCCGTACCATATACCTGGGAAAACAAGGTATGTATCATTATAGACCATGATTTCACCAAGTCCGTCTCCCCAACGGTCAATCATCCACTGATACAGGTCAGGATTGATATGTGCAGTCAGGTTGTAAAACTGATTCAGGTCAACCAATTGGTTATGGGCCATCAATTCATCAAAATGCTGTTCAACATACTTGTTCAATAAACCCTGAGCCCAAGTACCCTTATTACCGAAATCGACGATTAACTCGGTTAAGTTGTATAAGGACGGAATGTCTGAAATGTTTCCGACATCAAAACCTGCCTTGTCCAGTTGGAAAAGCAAATCATAAGTACTTTGGAACACATCAAGGTATGAAGCTCCAATTTCTGCCTTACCCGGCGGATAATTATACAGTACAATGGAAACTTTCTTATCTGCATTGTCCATATCCTTCAGGTCTGCCCATTGGGTGGACAGCTTAACCATCTTGTCTACACCGCTTTGGATAACATGGGACTTGCCCATACCGTCAACGTATGACAGAACGATAGGTCCGTAGACACCTTCAAAACTAGGATAGGTTACTGAGAAAGTCCAGTCTATTTGAGGTCCAATCTCGTTCAAGTAACTTGTTTCTGAAATGTCATATACACCTTTCAATACTGCGAGATCTATATCTTCCAAATCACCCTCAGCAGAACCATTTGCATAATTTAAAGACCAACTATAAAGTGATACAATAGCTGAAATTCCAACAGTGGAAGTTTTAGTTATTTTAGTTAATATTGAAGACATTGAAGGAATTGTGCCTGTTTTGAATACGTTGAAGGCAGCTCTTCCCTGAGCTTCATAACTTCTGATTAATGAATCAACCACTGAACCACCAGAATAGTAAGTAGCAATAGCTATGAACGGTTTGTCATAAGTGATATTGCCGATGTAATCCTCTTCAAAGGTCTTGAAAAGAATTGTAGGATCTAAAGTGTTTTCCAACCAGTTCGGATAATCCACAGTCATCCAATTAAGACTTCCGTGACCGTCAGCGTCATAACCCGGATTGTCATGAATCCACTGGTTAATCAGTTGAGGTTCGGGAACAACGGTGTAAATTCCCAAGTCAGGATGGTAGAAACCGCATTCCGGACTCATTAACGGAGCTTTACTTAAGTCTAGCGTTGGATCGGAATATTTTGAAGGATTGATGATGTAGCAAACATAGTCAAGATAGTTAACCATATTTTTTTCTAACACATCGGAAGCTTCAATATCCTCTGCCTGGAAATATGAACCGATATAAGTGTTTTCTATTGTATGGAAAGTATTATTCTCAGCACTTGCACCGACAATATGGATTTCAGTTGCATTTAGAATGCTGTTTGAATAAACACCAAAGGTATAAGCGACCTTATAGTTTATGTTGGCCGGAGAAGTTTTAAGAATTTCCTTTAGATACTCACCAGTCAGGGTATGATATGCACCCTCATTAAACATGTCCAAGTGAATGAAGTTCGCATATTCAAACAGCCATTCCCTGGTGTTATCATAGTTAGTTGTACTTATATAAGCAACCCTTTTTGACATTTCCATTAAAACATCAACTTTTTCGTTATGAGAATCATAATCCACCAGTAAAAGTATATCAGGAATAAACATGTGACTTACAGCGGCGGTGTTCTGTGTTGATAAGTCCACACTTTGAGTATACGGCTCATAAGTTGAATATTTAATCTCAACATTATATTGTGCTGAGTTTAAATTGGAAATAACTACATTACCCTCACTGTTTGTTAATCCTGAAAATACCAAATTGTTAGATGAATCAAAAACTGATACCGTCGCATTGGCCAGGTTAATACCGTCTTCTGTCCAGGTATTGTCCTCAGGAACATAAGAATCATTGACATGGACACTGATGGAGTTCGATACCTGCAGAATATCTGCCGCATCACTGCCCGATGCGATTAAAGTTGAGTTATCCGCTGCAGAAATTGCACTTAATGATAATGTAAGCATGAATGTAATTATTAGAATAAACAACAACTTATTACCTAACTTTTTGATATTTTCACCTCCTTTTAAGCTATTAATGAAATATAGCAGCAATAAAAAATATCCACTATAAGTGTGATATTTATCTTAAATAATATATATAATTAAGTTTAATTAAAGTCAATTTGATTTAATTGTCCAATATAATTGCAAGAGGTGAATATTGCCTTGAGCCGGTGAAAATAGTATAGGTGAAAAAATGATCATTCCTTCAAAACTACAGAGTCATAAATCATTTCAATCAGCAGTTTGTTGATAGGATTTAAAAGTGAAAGCTCATTTTCCTTTGGATAATCCGCAAGAAGAGGAAATACCTGAAGGGAAGACATGCACAAATCAGTTGATCTGACAGCAAAGCTTGAAAAGTACTCGCCATTATCATATTTCACAATCAAGCCGATATCATCTGTTGGCTTGTGGCCAGAAATTCCTTCCTCCTCATAAATATTAAATAGCTTGCGGGACTCGCTGCTGATTAAGACATAATGCCTTTGGTAAAATAAGTCATCCTCCTCCAGCTCATAGTCATCATATTCAATAACCTCA
>JAFUBV010000187.1 GCA_017460025.1 Methanobrevibacter sp.
CTTTATCGTTTTCCTTTTTTTGGTCTGTTATTGCGACATATACATGAGCTCTTCTTGAAAAATTATCATTAACTTCTGTGCTTTGGAATTCAATTATCAGATTTTGATCATCCAATTCTATAATTAAATCTGGTTTGTATGTTGTTGGGTCTATTTGCCTTAACTCTTTTGTCCAGATATTAACATTTTCAGATTCTTTTCCAACAATCTCTAGAAGGATTTGTATCTCTTCATCGCTGATGTTTTTGAAGATCATGTCTTCTTGGAACTTACTCATTTTTTCCCTCCTGACATTTTTTGTTGCTTAATATTTTATTTTAACTATTTAAATTCTTTATTTTTTAAATTAAACCATATTATCTTATATAAAATGGTTTTCTGAGGACAATTCTTATCAGTTAGAACAATTTTTGTCACTCAATATAGTAATGTACAAAAAGATACTACAAGGTTTTAAATAGTACATTATTCTAATAGTTATATACAAAAAGATAAATTAGTGATAAAATGTTTTCCCCAAGTTTAAATGATGTAAAAGAAATTGCTGAAAATAAGGAATATAAAAGAATTCCAATAGCTTATGAGTTGCTTTCAGATATAGCAACACCAATAGAAGTATTAAGAATTTTAAAAGGTATAAGTAAACATTGTTACATGTTGGAAAGTATTGAGGATGCTGAAAATTGGGGAAGATACAGTTTTTTAGGTTTTGACCCTTTATTGGAATTTACTTGTCAAAACTCTACAGTTCAAATCAAGGGTGATTCTAATTTCAATGAACTGACTGAAGATACTGTAACGATTGAAACAGATAATCCAAGTGAAGTCATAAGGGATTTGATTAATCAGAACAAATCTCCAAAATTAGAAAACTTGCCTCCATTTACAGGAGGTTTTGTGGGCTATTTTGCCTATGATTACATTAAATATTCTGAACCTTCCCTAAATTTGGATGCTGAAAATCAGGATCAATTTAAAGATATAGACATAATGCTGTTTGATAAGGTCATTGCCTTTGATAATTTCCGCCAAAAGATTGTCATTATCGTTAACATGAAAACTGATGATTTGGAAAATAATTATAAAAAAGCTTGTGGTGAGCTAAAAGAAATTGCTGAATTAATTAAAAATGGTAAAAAGGCTGAAATTAAACCATTAAAATTAAAATCCGATTTTAGAAATGCATTTTCCCGTGAAAAATTTGGTGAAATGATTATTAAAGCAAAAAATTATATCAAAGAAGGCGACATTTTTCAGGTTGTATTGTCAAATAGGATTGAAGCAGATATTGAAGGAAGTTTGTTTGATACATACAGGGTTTTAAGGACCACAAATCCTTCTCCATACATGTTTTATTTTTCAAGTGACGATATCGAAATAGCCGGGGCATCACCTGAAACTTTAGTTAAGGTTAATGATAATAAGCTGTATACTTTCCCTCTTGCAGGAACCAGGCCTCGTGGAAAAACCCCACAGGAAGATTCGGACTTGGAAAAAGAGCTTTTAAGTGATGAAAAGGAATTGGCTGAACACAACATGCTTGTTGATTTGGGACGCAATGACATCGGAAGAATAGCTAAAATAGGTTCTGTATCTGTTGACAAATACATGTCCATTGAAAGATTTTCCCATGTGATGCATATAGGATCCACCGTATCCGGAATTTTACGGGATGATTTGGATTGTCTTGTCGCATTAGATTCAATATTGCCTTCAGGAACGTTATCCGGAGCTCCAAAAATAAGGGCTTGTGAAATTATCAATGAGCTTGAAAACAATAAGCGAGGAATCTATGGCGGTGCAATTGGTTATGTTGATTTAAGTGGGAATTTAGACACTTGTATTTCAATCAGGATTGCATTTAAACGTAATGGTAAGGTATTTATCCGTTCCGGTGCAGGTATTGTTGCCGATAGCGTACCTGACAATGAATTTGACGAGTGCATGAATAAGGCGGCAGCTGTAATAAATGCATTAAAAATTGCTGACGGGGGATTAGAATGATTCTTTTAATAGATAATTATGACAGTTTTGCATATAATCTGTATCAATTGATAGGTGAAATCAATCCTGATATTAAGGTTTCAAGAAATGATAAAATCACTTTGGAAGAGATTGGCGAATTAAATCCTGAAGCAATTATTTTATCTCCAGGTCCGGGCAAACCTCAGGATGCTGGAATTTGCATTGATTTGGTTCGTGAATTCAAAGGTAAAATTCCTATTTTAGGTGTATGTTTAGGTCATCAGTCAATCTGTGCAGCATTTGGTGGAGAAATATCCTATGCTACCAGATTAATGCATGGAAAATCATCCACCATCAGTCTAAATGACGATTTGATTTTTAATGGACTGGGTGATGAAATCCGTGTTGGCCGTTATCACTCATTGAGTCTGGTCGAATCCAGTTTGCCGGATGAGTTGGAAATACTATCTAAGGCATGTGATGACGGCGAAATCATGGCAGTTAAGCATAAAGAATATAATATTTATGGTCTTCAATTCCATCCAGAATCTATTTTAACTCCAGATGGTTTGACTTTATTGAAAAATTTTTTAGAGGCGATTTAGATGATTAGAGAAGCTATTTTAAAAGTATCAAGAAAAGAGGATTTGACTTATGATGAAGCTTATCAGACAATGGACGAAATTATGGGTGGAATGGCAAGTGAAATTCAGATGAGTTCATATCTGACAGCAATGTCTATGAAAGGAGAAACCATTGAGGAAATTACCGCATCTGCTGAAGCAATGAGAAATCACTGTATAAGATTGTTGAATGATGTTGAAGCTTTGGAAATTGTGGGAACTGGTGGTGATGGTTCCAATACATTCAATATTTCAACGACATCTTCAATTGTAATATCTGCAGCAGGTGTGCCTGTTTCAAAACATGGTAATCGTTCCGCATCAAGTAAATGTGGTGCTGCTGATGTATTGGAAGAATTGGGTGTTAATATTTACATAACTCCTCAGAAAAGTCTTGAATGTTTGAAAAAAATTAATTTATGTTTCTTATTTGCTCAAAATTATCATATTGCAATGAAATATGTTGCTGGCGTTAGAAAAGAATTGGGAATCAGAACAATATTTAATATTCTCGGTCCTTTAACAAATCCTGCAGGAGCTACTATGCAGGTTTTGGGTGTTTATGATAAAGAATTAGTAGAACCTTTAGCAAAAGTATTAAATAATCTTGGGGTAAAATCCGCATTGTCAGTATATGGTGTAGATGGCATGGATGAAATATCAGTTAGTGATAAGACATGTGTCTGTGAAATTAAGGATGGTGAAATCAAATCTTATGAAATCGATCCGAGTGATTTCGGATTTGAAAAATGCAGCAAGGATGATTTGGTCGGAGGAGACCCTAAGGATAATGCACAGATTACATTGGATATACTTAATGGTCAGAAAGGCCCTAAAAGAAATGCTGTTGTTTTAAATTCTGCTGCAGGATTGTATGTTGCAGGCGCTGTTGAATCAATTGAGGAAGGTGTTAAAGTAGCTGAAGAAATAATTGATTCAGGCAAGGCATTAAAACAGCTTGAAAAGTTCATTGAATTCACAAACAGTTGATTATTATGTTAGATGAGATAGTTGAAAGAACAAAACAGAGAATAGATATGGAAAAATCCATCATTCCGCTTGATGATTTAAAAAGGCAAATTTCATACATGGAAATCAATGAGGAGTTTCCTTTTAAAAAGGCTCTTCAAAGCAAGGATATTTCCATCATTGCCGAAGTCAAAAAAGCTTCACCGTCTAAAGGTTTGATTGCTGAGGATTTTGACTATGTTCAAATTGCCAGGGATTATGAGGATGCCGGCGCATCAGCAATATCCGTACTGACTGAACCTTACTTTTTTAAAGGGGATGATGATTACTTAAAGGAAATTGCTCAAAATGTTTCCATTCCAATTTTAAGAAAGGATTTTGTCATTGATGAATACATGATTTATCAGGCAAAATATCTTGGAGCTTCAGCTGTTCTTTTAATTGTCGCTATTCTAGATATTGTCGAGTTGAAAAAATATTTGGATTTGGCACATTCTTTAGGATTGTCCGCTATTGTTGAAGTTCACGATTCAACAGAAATCATGAAGGCATTAAGTGTCGGCGCCGAAATCATCGGAGTCAACAATCGTGACCTGACAGATTTCACTGTAGATATTGAAAATAGTATCAACTTACGTAGATGTGTTGGTGAAGATATTGTCTTTATATCAGAAAGTGGCATTAAAACAAAAGAAGATGTTGTCAGATTGAAGGAAAATAATGTTGATGCTGTTTTAATTGGTGAAACTTTGATGAAAAGTGATGATAAGAAAGCTATGATTCTGGAGTTGAAAAATGGCTAAAATCAAAATATGTGGATTGAAGAGATTGGAAGATATTAAAATCGTTAATAAATACAAACCAGATTATGTTGGTTTTGTATTCGCTGATTCTCCAAGAAAAGTTACTCATGAATTGGCTTTTCAAATGAAGAAAAATCTGGACTCTTCAATAATTTCTGTTGGGGTTTTTGTGGATGCAGACATTGAAGAAATCTTAAAATTATATGATGATGGGATTATAGACATTGTACAGTTGCACGGCAGTGAAAGTGAAGACTATATTAATAAATTAAAGCAAAAATCTAACTATCAACTAAAAATTATTAAGGCAATTGAAATGTCTGATAAAAAAGATTTGAAGGAATATGACAATTCAACTGCCGATTACTTATTGTTGGATAGTGGAAAGGGCAGTGGAAAAACCTTTGACTGGCGACTAATAAGAAAAGATTTAAATAAAGAATTCTTTTTGGCAGGAGGATTGAACGCTTGCAATATTTCCGAAGCTATAAATGAATTCAACCCTTATGCTGTTGATTTAAGCAGCGGTTTAGAAACTGACGGTTATAAAGATGAATTAAAAATTAAAGAAGTGATGGAGGCTATAAATGAGTAAAGGAAGATATGGTGAATATGGGGGTCAATACATATCAGAAACTTTAATGAATGAACTGTTCTATTTGGAAGAACAATACAACCATTACATGAATGATCCGGATTTTATCGATGAATTGAATACATTATTAAAAGAATATGCTGGAAGACCATCCTTATTATATTATGCTAAAAGAATGAGTGAAGATCTTGGCGGAGCAAAAATCTATCTTAAAAGGGAAGATTTAAACCATACTGGGGCTCATAAAATCAACAATGTTTTAGGACAGGTTTTGCTTGCTAAAAAAATGGGTAAAACAAGAGTTATTGCAGAAACCGGTGCGGGCCAGCATGGTGTGGCAACAGCAACAGCTGCAGCTCTTTTGGATATGGAATGTGAAGTCTTTATGGGTGAGGTTGATACCCAAAGGCAGGCTTTAAACGTATATCGTATGGAATTGCTAGGAGCAAAAGTCCACACTGTAAAATCAGGTACTAAAACATTAAAAGATGCTGTAAATGATGCATTCAGGGACTGGATTGCTAATGTCAATGACACTAATTACGTTATAGGTTCAACAATGGGGCCACACCCATTTCCTCAAATGGTTAGGGATTTCCAGGCCGTAATAAGTGCTGAAGCTCGCCAGCAAATCCTTGAAAAAGAAGGAAAATTGCCAACTGCCGTTTTGGCATGTGTCGGTGGAGGAAGTAATGCTATGGGTGCATTTTATAATTTCATTGAAGATGAGGATGTTCAGCTGATTGGTTGTGAAGCCGGTGGAAAAGGAATTGATACTCCATATAATGCCGCTGCTTTAACCAATGGAAAAATCGGAATATTTCATGGAATGAAATCAATATTTAATCAGGGTGAATATGGCCAAATTGCTCCTGTATATTCAATTTCTGCAGGTCTTGACTATCCTGGAGTCGGTCCGGAACATGCTTATTTAAGGGATTCTGGAAGAGCCCAATATGTGGCTGTAACTGATGAGGAAGCTGTCGGAGCATTCGAGTATTTATCCAGAACGGAAGGTATTATTCCAGCTATTGAAAGTTCACATGCAGTAGCCCATGCAATTAAAATTGCGCCGGAAATGGACAAGGACGATATAATCATTGTATGTCTGTCCGGAAGAGGAGACAAGGATGTTAAATCCATAGCAGAATACAGGGGAGTTGAGTTAAATGAGTAGGATTGCAAACGCATTTGAGGATGAGACGGCATTCATTGGTTTTTTAACTGCTGGTGATCCAACAATTGAAAAGACTGTAGAATATATTTTGGCTATGGATGAAGCTGGCTGTGACCTGGTAGAAATCGGAATTCCATTTTCAGATCCTATGGCGGAAGGTGTAGTAATTCAGGATGCGAATGTAAGGGCACTGAAACATAATACGACAACTGATGATGTTTTTGAGATAGTTAAAAAAGTTCGCCAAAAGACAGATGTTCCATTGGTCTTTTTGACTTACATCAATCCAGTATTTTTCTATGGTTATGAAGAATTCTTTAAAAAATGCAATGAGTGTGGAATTGATGGAATTATCACTCCTGATGTGCCTTTTGAAGAAAAAGGTGAAATCGCAGACATTGCAGCTAAAAATGATGTGGATGTTATTTCATTGATTGCACCAACATCAAAAGAAAGAATTCAGATGATTGCCGGTGATGCAACAGGTTTCATTTATGTTGTTTCATCATTGGGTGTTACTGGCATGAGATCTGAAATAAAGACTGATTTAAGTGCAATAATATCAGATATCCGTGATGTATGTGATTTGCCGGTTGCTGTTGGTTTTGGAATAAACACTCCTGAACAGGCATCTAAAATATCAGAAATTGCTGATGGTGTAATTGTCGGAAGTGCAATTGTAAAAATCATAGAAGAGTGTGGCGAAAATGCTTCGGAAGCATTAAAACAATACGTATCTGAGATGAAAAACGCTTGCAGATAAATCAGGGAGTTTTCACTCCTTTTTTTCTTATTTTTTTCTAATGAAAATATTTATTATATAGGATTAACATAATATTTAATATTATTAAAGATTTATATTTAATAAAATTTCGAGGATTATTTATGTTTAAAGCAGAATTAAGTGATTCTAGTATTTTAAAAACCAGTTTTGATGCTATTTCATCAATTGTTGATGAAGTACAAATCCAAACTGACAGTGAAGGTATGAGATTAGATGCCTTAGACCGTAGTCACATAACATTTGTTCATTTAGAATTAAAAGCAAGTTTATTTGATGAATATGTTTGTGATATTCCTGAAAAAATTAATATAGACACTGATGAATTCATGAGGGTTCTTAAAAGGGCTAAATCTCAGGATAGAGTTTTAATGTCTGTTGATGAAGGAAATTTTATCATCACTTTTGAAGGTGATGCAACAAGGACATTTAAAATCAGATTAATTGATATTGAGTATGATAATCCTACTCCTCCTCAAATTAATCACCCTACTTCATTTAAAGTTCGTTTCTCTATATTAAAAGATTCAATTAACGATATTGAGATATTTTCAGATAAAATTGCTTTGGAAGTTGATGAAGATTACTTTATTGCATCCGCTGATGGTGAATTCGGAGATGCAAGTATCAAATATCTTCACGGCGAAAATATCAAAGAGCATGAAAAATCTCTATTTTCATTAGATAAAATTAGAGAAATGCTTAAAGCAGACAAATTTTCAGAGGAAGCTGAAATTAGTTTAGGTACTGACATGCCATTAAGCTTAACCTTAACTATGGTTACTGGTGACGGTAAACTTAGTTTCTTGCTTGCTCCAAGATTAGAAACAGATGATTAATTTTCATTTGTTTTTTTCTTATTTTATTTTTATAAACCATCAGAGATGATATTAAGTGGATTTATTTCAAACATTGCGTAAAATTCAGAAAAAAGAACGTGACAATGGTACATTAGCTCATGTTGAAGAAACTTTTTATGAAGATATTCATAAGTATATCAATGAGTTAAAGCAATCCGCTATTGATGATCCGTTTTCTGATGTGTATAATACTTTAAATGAGGCTAGAAGAATAGCTACTGAAATCTGTGAAAGACGGGAACATAAGATTACAAATGCTGCTGTTTTAAATATGAACAGATCATATCATCTTTTTGCAGGAAAGCAAGAGTTTGATTTAGTGGATTCAATGCCCCTTAATTTAACTCCTGAAGAGGAAACATTTTATTTTTCAATAATAGAAACCCTGAAAAACCATAGAATCAACCTTTCAGGTCAGGAAGTTCCTAATAATTCTCCAGCTGTTGAAGATGATGTTGAGGATTCACAAGAGGACAGCGTCCATGAAGAAGATGAAAAAACTTCCAGCTTGAGTGATATTGCAGATATTGCAATGGATAATCATCAAAATGATATTGAAAGTATTTCAAAAGAATCTGAACCGGTTGATGAATCTCTAAAGGACATTGAAGATGATTCTGAAAATGAGGATGAAGTTTTAGATAGGATTGATGAGATTTCCAAAGCTAAGGTCATTACAGATGAGGTAAGAGAACCTATTGAAAAGCAAATTGCAAAGTCTAAAGTTCCTGAAGCTAAAAATGATACTCCTGCAAAATCAGAGGATTTTGCTGATATTGAGATTCTGAATAATGATGATCAGTTCATTGATTTGGATGTTCCTAAAAGAACCAGAGAATCTGAAATTGTAACAATCCTTGTTTTGGATGAAATAGGCCCTATCATGGGAATTGATGAAAAAGTTTATGGTCCGTTCAGGTCACAGGATATTGTGACATTGCCGAAAATCAATGCAAATATTTTTGTCAAAAACAGAAAAGCTCGTTTTGTTAAAATATAGGCTTTTTAGTTTTAAATTTTTAATAAGATTGAAGGGTTCTTTTTTTTGTTTAGTTTTATTAATTAGATGTGGGGTTGTCTAATGTTTTACATAGGTCCTATGTTTCCGCTAAAAGGAATATTTTAAAAACTCATTACCTTCAAAAACAAAATATTTAAGAAAAAATTTCTTCACTTTATTGGCTTTAGAATTACTTTCATTATTCTTTTTTTTCTTTTTTTCTTCTTCGCGTGCATGCATATTGTTTCTTGCCTTTACAATTTCATCCATCAAATCCCATCTAATTAAATTTATAAATTTAGGTTTATCAAAAAATATATATAAAATTTATCAATTTTAGGTATAATATTGTTCATAATAAAACATTCACTTCAAATTAAAAACAATGATATAACCCCCAAAATGAATATTCCAGGCCAAATACATGTTTAAAATTAATATTTGTGGGGAGTTATTTCACAAATGAAATCGAAAAATAATTTCGAAAATCAACAAAGTTTTTGAAAGAGCCCAATTATAAGATAACTTTAAATACTCTAAATAATATAACTATATTCCATATCTATTTGTAATATTAAAAAATTATTTATTATAATTTGGATTTTTGCTGTTTGTAGACTAAACGTTTACTATGCAGTTTCTATCTCTAAAGATTTTTAATATAAATTGTGTTTAGATAAATTTACAACTAGATTTATAATGACTATTTAATTAAGCACTTTTGGGTGCGGATTAAAATAAAAAAATTTATGGTGGAAATATGAAAATACCAAAAGAAAACAGAACTTACTGTCCTCATTGTAAAAAACATACAATGCATGAAATCCACACTGCTAAAAAAAGAAAAGCTAGTGAGTTAACTTGGGGACAAAGACAATTCAGACGTGTTACTGCTGGTTACAGAGGTTATCCAAGGCCTTTACCTGCTGGAAACAAACCAGTTAAAAAATTAGACTTAAGAGCTAAATGTAAAGAATGTGGTAAATCTCACATTAAACAATCTTTCAGAACAGGAAAACCTGAATTTGTAGCAAAATAGGTGGTTAACATGGTTAGTAAAGGAAGAGGAAACTTTTTAAAAGTTAAATGTTTAGATTGTGACAACGAACAAATAATCTTTGACCGTGCAGCTTCTGACGTTAAATGTATTATTTGCGGTAAAACTTTAGTCAAATCTCGTGGTGCTAAAGCTAAAATTACAGCACACATCGAAAAAGTTTTAAACTAAATCTTTTAGTTTTTAACTTATTTTTTTTAACTATTTTTTAATTTTTACTTGTTTTTGGGGTGATTTGCATGGTAAGAAAAAGTCAAGAATGGCCTGATGAAGGAGAACTCATTGTAGGTACAGTTTACAAAGTTCTTAGTTATGGTGCATTCGCTAAATTGGAAGAATATCAAGGCAAAGAAGCTTTTATTCACATTTCTGAAGTCTCTGCTGGTTGGGTAAAAAACATTAGAGATCACGTAAGAGAAAATCAAAAGATAGTATGCCGTGTTCTAAGAGTTAACCCTAAAAAAGGACATGTAGATGCTTCTTTAAAAAGAATTCGTGAAGATCAAAGAACTAAAAAGATTCAACATTGGAAAATAGAACAGAAAGCTGAAAAATTCCTGGAATTATCTGCTAAATCATTAGATAAGTCCTTGGATGAAGCTTATGATGAAGTTGGTTATGAGCTTATGGATATCTTCGGTGATGTTTATGGTGCTTTTGAAACAGCTTCCGATGAAGGTGCTGAATCTTTAACTGAAGAAGGAATACCTCAGGATTGGGCTGATGCTATTACTGAAGTAGCTCAAAAAAATATCACTCCTCCTGAAGTTCATATTAATGGATATGTTGATATTGAAACTTTCGTCCCTAATGGTGTTGAAATCATCATTGCCGCACTTAAGGCTGCAGAAGACAATGGGGATGATGAAGAGGAAATTAAAATCCAATGTGTCGGTGCTCCTAGATACAGAATTACTGTTAAATCCACAGATTATTTACTCGCTGAAAAAGCGCTTAAAGCAGCAGCTGAAAGATGTATTGCTGTAGTTGAAGAATCTGAAGGAAACGGTTCATTTTTAAGAGAATTGGATGATTAGATTCTTATGACTATGAAAATGCATAAATGTCCAGAATGTGGAATTTATACTTTAGAGGATAAATGCCCTAAATGTAAGGGCGAACTTAAAGTTATTTATCCTCCTAAATTTTCTATTGAAGATAAATACGGAAAATATCGCCGTATATTAAAAAAAGAAGTAAGGAGTAAAAATGAAAGCTACTGAAATTACTATTTTAGAGGAAGTAGAATTAGATAATCCTATTTTTATAGAAGCATTGCCTGGTGTTGGTCATGTCGGCAAACTGGTTGCAGACCATATGATTGATGAACTTGAAGCAACCAAATTTGCAGAAATCTATTCTCCAACTTTCCCTCCACAGGTTTTGGTTGGTGAAGGCGGAATGATTGAAAACATGCTTAATGAACTATATTATATTCGTGATTTGGGCGAAGATAATGTGGATATTATAATAATTGCTGGAAACACTCAATCATTATCTCCGGATGGCCAATATATTGTTTGTAATGAAATCCTAGACTTTTTAGAACCTTATGGAATTTCCAGAATTTTCACTTTAGGTGGAGTGCCTACCGGCCAGCCTGTTGAAAATCCAAGGGTTTTAGGTGCAGCTAGTGATGAAGCCCACATTGAACTATTGCAAGAGGTCGGTGTTGAGATGAGATCCAATGATGGTGGAATCGTCGGTGCTTCAGGATTGTTCTTAGGTTTAGGAATGCGCAGAGAAATATATGGGGCATGTCTTATGGGTGAAACCCCTGGTTACTTCATTGATGCTGAATCTGCTGAAGGCGTTTTATTAAAATTAGCTGAATTACTTAATTTTGAAATTAATACAGAAAAACTTGATGAAAGAGCTGAAGAAACTAAACAAATGTTAGCTAGAGCTCAACAAATGGAACAAGATTTAATTAATCGTGCTAATGCAGGTAATGCAGATGATTTAAGATATATTGGATAATTATCCAATTTTTTATTTTTTTATGAATGTCATTGTTATTCCTGATGGTGCAATGATTATTGTGCCTTTAATTGAAAAGAACGGACATACTTATTTGTCTCCAACTAATTTTTCCAAGTATGATAATGAAATTAATCTAAATCCTGATTTTAAAGTGAATATGTCCAGTGAAACTCCATCCGGTGTAAGGGGTAGAATTTCTCTTTTGGCTCCATTATTGGATAGGACTGATGCCGCCATTATTTTAGGCCAAAGGCCTCCTGAATACAAACCGATGTATGATGTTTTAAATGAACTGATTCTGTTTTGCGGCAACGGATGCAATAATGCACATTCCTTGGCTGCAAGTATTGTATCCCAGATGGATATTCCCATTTTGAGATTGGCTTATCCAACTACTCGTGATGAAATCATTGATCTGATTAATCGCGTTAACTTGTTTTTAAAGGATTTTGACACATCAATAAGTGATGATATAAATACTGATTTGAAAAAGCCAACTGAAAAATTTCCATTTTCAGATTTTAAAAAAATTTTAAATAATTCAATTTAAATATTCTTATTCATGTTGGTAAATGCGGATTTTCATATTCATAGCTGTTTTTCAATGGCATCATCAAAGGACATGCTGATTAAAAATATTGCCCCCAAATCTAAACTAAAAGGGTTGGGGCTTTTAGGTACTGGTGACGGACTTCATCCTAAATGGTTGGACATAATAGAACAGTCAACCACTCCTTCAGGTGATGGAATCTATTCGACGGATAATATGGATTTTGTCATAACTACTGAAATTGAAGGCAAAAACAAGATTCATCATCTGATTATCATTCCGGACATTGATGCGGCAAGGGAATTGTCTGACAGATTGCCTTCCAGAAATAAAAGTGTTGACGGAAGACCTAAGACTAATTTAAATGGTGCTGAAATATTTGAGTTGGTTCGTGAATATGATTGTCTGATAGGTCCTGCTCATGCATTTACTCCATGGACTGGAATGTATAAGTCTTTTGACAGTATTTATGACTGTTATGAAAAGAAAGTTGATTTTGTGGAGTTGGGTTTGTCTGCAGATACATATATGGCAGATACTGTTGATGAGTTGAAGGACTTTACCTTTTTGAGCAATTCCGATGCACATTCTCCATGGCCGCATAGATTGGGTCGTGAGTATAATCAGATTGAGCTTAAAGATATTTCATTTTCATCGATCAGGTATGCGATTAAACATTCAAACATTAAAGCAAACTATGGTCTTGTTCCAAACTTGGGAAAATATCACATGACCGCATGTACCAAATGCTTCAAACTGATAAATCCTGATGTCGCAAAAGACAATAAAATGAAATGTGATTGTGGGGGACGCATTAAAAAGGGTGTTGATTACAGAATATCTGAAATTTCTGATTATGATGAGCCACACAGTCCTGATTACAGACCGCCATATATTCATTTAATGCCATTGGCCGAGTTAATATCTACGGTTTATGATAAGGGGGTCACAACAAAAACTGTTCAAAACATATGGCAAAGATTAATCGATAATTTTGGAAATGAAATTAATGTATTGATTAGTGCTGACATTTCTGACATTGAAAAAGTTGATTTAAATGTGTCCAAGGCCATTGCAGCATTTAGAGATAATACTATTGACATTACTCCTGGTGGTGGGGGCAAATACGGTGATATCAACTTTGATTTGGAAATTAAAGAGAAAAAAAGTCCAAAGATAATTACTTTGGATAATTTTTAAGCTGACTTGGAGGGATTTGAACCATCGATCTTAAGATTAGGAGTCTTACGCCCTTCCAGACTAGGCTACAAGCCCATAAAATAATTAAATTTTTAGTAATTATCTAATAAAAAAAGTAGCATTTATGAAAGCGGACCCGCCGGGATTTGAACCCGGGGTCTTCGGATTAGAAGTCCGACGCCCTATCCAGCTAGGCTACGGGCCCTCATAAACATCATTTATTTATTTTGTTTTTCTTATTAGATATAGTTATTTATTTTAGGTTAAAATAAAAAAAGATGGTAAATTTTTAAAATTTACCCGAGATCGACATGACCTGTTCTATCATTTATAACAAAACTGGTTACAACGGTATCATCAGTACTGTTGTAGATATTAATGTACCAGTATCCTCCGGAATATGATGGAGTTCCAGCATAACAACCAGATACTTCTACGTGGTTCATTGCAAGAGTTCTAATTTGGGATGAGGAATGAACTGTTCCTGAACCGGAGCCTCCTCCAGATCCACCACCTGAACCTGAACCTGAGCCAGAACCTGAGCCTCCGCCGGTTCCTGATCCACTGCCAGTTCCTGAGCTTGATCCACTTCCACCACTGGATGATCCACTTCCAGAACCAGTGGATGTTCCGGTATGGGTTGTATTATTTCCAATACCTCCGCTACCACTACTTCCAGAGCCACTATCCATACTGGCTAAATCTGAAAATACTGCATCTTGATTATTTATTATACCGTAAGCTGCAACTGCTGTCGCAATACATAACACAATAATGATAGTAATTATTAGATTTGCTTTGTCCATGATTGCACCTCCTATATAATATTTTTTTTAAGTATTGAATAACTTCAACAATTGAATAATTTTATGTTTATTAAAATACTTAAATGTTTTTTAATACAAAAATTTTAACATTAATGTTATAAATAATTTACTATGTGAATTAAAATAATATAATGGGAGGATTTTAAAATGCCTTATCATGCTAAAACTATTGTTGTTGGAAGCGGAAACATTCTTTTTAAAGATGATGGCTATGGGCCTATTGTTGTAAATTTGCTGGAAAAATATTTTGAAAATGAAACTGAAGATGATTTTGATCCTATGGTGATTTCTTATATTGAAAACGATTTTTCAAAAGATGTCTTGAATGAAGTGGAAGACATTGTTAAAGATGTGGATTTGTCCGGTGAAGTAAAATTCATTGATGCGGGTAATGGTGCAACTCATTTCATTTTTTCTCTTCCTGATGAATACTGGGAGAAAGTTATTGTGGTTGATGTTGTCGAATTCGATGCTGAACCAGGTACAGTCAGGACATTTTCCCCATATGAGATGCCTAGGGACAAGTATGAAAACGTCCATACATGGTCTGTTGAAGAACCTCTTCATGAACTGGCTGAAAGTTGTGAAGTTGTTATTGTGGGATGCAAGCCCGGCGAAATTTCCACACCTGAAGTGCAATTGGGTTTGTCTGAAGCAGTTGAGAGGGCAATTCCCAAAACTATTGAAGTTATATTAAATGAAATCAAGTAAATTTATTACTTTTTTCTCATTTTATTTAACTTTTTATTACTTTTTTTGAAATTTATTACTTTTTATTATTTTACAATGATTTTAAGCCATTTTAAACCGTTATTAATTAAGTTTCATATTGTTTTTTTTCACAAGATTTTTTGGATATTGTTCCTCTCCATCTTTTTTTGGATTACCTAAATCTTATAATACTTTTTGAACATGTTTTATTATTTTTTATGCAATTTTTGTTGAAAATATCTCAGTATTCGGCTTTGATTTTTTATTATTTATATTTTACTATTTGGCTCTTAAAGTATTACTTATTAATGTTTTATTAGAAATATATATATCGTTATTTATAAATAACAAATTTTTAATTACGAAAGAAGGTGACATATTTGAAAGATAGAGTAGTTATATCTCCTACAACTCGTCAGGAAGGCCATGCCGAATTGGTCATGGAAGTTGACGATGAAGGGATAGTTACAAAAGGTATGTATCTAAGTATCACCCCTGTAAGGGGTTTAGAAAAGATGGTTCTTAACAAAGCACCTGAAACCGCTCCTGTTTTATGTCAAAGAATTTGTGGTGTTTGTCCAATTCCACACACTTTGGCTTCCACTGAAGCGATTGATATGGCATTAGGAATTGAAATTCCTGAAACCGCTAAATTGTTAAGAAGAGCTACTTTAGCAGCACACAACATTAACAGTGCAGCAATCCACCACTTCTTAGTTGCTCCGGATATCACTGATGACAGCAACTTTGCACAAGCTGTGGACAGCGTTTCTGAAATCAGAAAAACCGTACAATATGTTGTAGACATGATTGCTGGTGAAGGTATCCACCCATCTGATATTAGAGTAGGTGGAATGGCTAGAAACATTACTCCATTCACTAAAGACAGATTAATTGAAAGAATGACAGCTCTCAGACCAAAACTTGAAGCTCACATTGAATTCATTAAAAACCTCGTTTTAGAAGCAGGTTTACCTAAAGACTTAGGTGTTGTTAATCAACCTTTAATGGCTGTTGACCCACTTTACGGTACCAATGATTTCGATATGGACAAATTCTCAGAAGTTTTACCTGAAGCATGGTATGATGATCCTGAAATCGGAACCAAAGCATGTTCAGTTATTCCTTTATGGGAAGGTACTAACGTAGAAACTGGTCCTAGAGCAAGAATGGAAAAATACCAAGGATTCAAAGACAAAGGTGTAATCGCTCAACACGTTGCACGTGCAGACGAAATGTTGAAAAACTACGATGCATGTATGGAAGCATTAGATGCAATTGATCCTGCAGCAACCGTAAAAGCAGATTACAACTCAAATGGTACTGGTGAACTCGGATTCGGTATTATCGAAGGTCCTAGAGGAACCAACGCACACATGGCAAAAGTTGTTGACGGTAAAACCGCATTCTACTCTGCTATTGTACCAACTACTTGGAATATTCCTACTATGGGTCCTGCTACAGAAGGATTCCACCACAAGTTTGGTCCACATGTTATCAGAGCTTACGACCCATGTTTATCATGTGCTACTCACGTAATGGTAGTTGACGATGAAGACAAATCCATTCTTAAAAATGAAATGGTGAGAATCTAAGTTTGGAGGAAATATTAAATGCCTTACAATTCCGATATTATTGTGGTTGGATGTGGAAACATACTATTTAAAGATGATGGATTCGGTCCTATTCTTATAAATATATTGCAAAAATATTTTAATGATACTAAGGATTATTATGATCCTGTTGTGACTTCATATGTCGAAGACGATTTTAACAAAGATATTTTAAGTCAGATACAAGAAAGATTCGAAGGTATTGAATTACCGAAAAATGTTCAGTTCGTTGATGGCGGAACCGCAGCTCCTTCCAATTTCTTCCCGTTATATGACCAATATGATTGGAAAAAACTGATTGTGTTGGATGTTGTTGAGTTTCAGGCCGAACCTGGAACAGTCGAAGTATTTGATCCGAACGTAATGCAGGTGGGAAAATATGATAACCCTCATGGAATGACTGTTGAAGAGCCTCTTCAAAAGATTTCCGAAAAATGTGAGGTCGTCGTTGTCGGATGTAAGCCTGCTGAAATTCCAACTCCTGATGTCGATATGGGTTTAACAGAACCTGTTGAAAAGGCAATTCCTGAAGCTATAGATATTATTTTAAATGAAATTGGGGTAAAATAATGTTTGATAAATTGAAAAAAGCTTTTGGCGGTTCTTCTGAACCAGCAGAAAAACCAAAAGTAGAAGAAAAAGTTGAAGCTGCTCCTGTTAAAGAAGAAGTTAAAGCAGAAGCTCCTGCAGAAACCAAAGCTGCTTCAGCAAAACCTCGTATTGGTTACATTCACTTAAGTGGTTGTACTGGTGATGCAATGTCTTTAACCGAAAATTATGACATTTTATCCACCGTTTTAACCGATATGGTTGATATTGTATACGGACAAACCTTAGTTGACAAATGGGTACACGGTACTTTCGCTGAAGAAATGCCTGAAATGGACGTATGTTTGATTGAAGGATCTGTTTGTTTACAAGACGAACACAGTGTTCAAGAACTTTTAATGGCAAGAGAAAAATCAGGTTTAATCGTTGCATTCGGTTCCTGTGCTTTAACCGGTTGTTTCACTACCTACGCACGTGGTGGTCAACAAGCACAACCTAAACACGAAGCATTCTTACCTATTAGTTCATTAGTTAAAGTTGATGCAGCACTTCCAGGTTGTCCTGTAGCTCCTGAAATGATTGCAAAAACCGTTGTAGCAATATGCGAAGGCGATTTAGATTACTTAAAACCTGCAATGGATTTAGCAATATGCAACGCTGGATGCGGTTGTGATGTATTAACCAACGTAGTCCGCCAAGGATTATGTTCTGGATGTGGAACTTGTGGTCTAGCTTGTCCAACAAGGGCAATGGGCTATTCTGAAGGTAGACCTAGCTGTGATAGAGACAGATGTATTAAATGTGGTACTTGTTACGTAATGTGTCCAAGATCATGGTTACCTGCAGAAAGAATTAAAAAGGAAACAGGACTTTAGGAGGAATAGATATGCCATTAGGTACTTATAAAGAAGCATTATCTGCAAGATCTACTGAACAAAAGATCTTAGATGTATCACAAGACGGAGGAATTGTTTCCGCATTACTCTGTTACGCACTCGATGAAGGAATCATTGAAGGTGCAGTAGTTGCTGGAACTCCTGATGATGATTGGAGACCTATTCCTACTGTAGTAACTTCATCCGATGAAGTTATTGCAGCTGCAGGAACCAAATACTCAATGTCCCCAACTTTATCTGTATTAAAAGAAGCAACCCGTCAATACGGTCTTGAAAAAGTCGGTGTAGTCGCAACTCCATGTCAGGTACAAGGTTTAAGAAAAGCTAAAGCTTACCCATTCACAAGATTTGTCGCTGATAAAGTAAACTTAATCATCGGTATCTACTGTATGGAAAACTTCCCTATGGCTTCTCTTGATACTTTTGCAACTGCTAAATTAGGATTCGACTCCTTAACCGAAGCTACTAAAATGGACATCGGTAAAGGTAAATTCTGGTTAACCAAAGACGGTGAAGACAAAGGTTTAGCTATCAAAGATACCCACGGATACGAACAAGCTGGATGTAACGTATGTCAAGATTACGTTGCTGAATGGGCTGATGTATCTACCGGTTCAGTAGGTTCACCTGACGGTTGGTCCACTGTATTAACCAGAACTGAAGACGGTGACAGCATCTTTAAAGCTGCTGTTGACGCTGGTGTAATCGAAACAAAACCAATGGATGATGTAAAACCAGGTCTTCCTTTACTTGAAAAATTAGCTAAAGGTAAAAAAGACAAAAATACTGCAGAACGTGAAAGAAGAGCAAAAATGGGTGTACGTATCCCTACAATCTACTAATCTTCTTTCTTTTCTTTTTTTTTAAAAAATAGTAATGAAGAGATAAAACTCTTCTATAATGTTGTAACTGTACAACCTTCTTTTTCTACAATTACTGTGTGTTCCTTTTGAGAAACAAAGCAATCCTTTTTCTCCTTAAGTGGTGCGTATGGATAGATCGCCATTGCTTCTGAGAGCTGTTTCAATGCAATTCCGCCACGTCTTTCTCCAAATTCATCTGTAATCCATCTTCCTGAAAATGGAACATATGGGTTATTCTTTTGAATGTAGTTCAAGACTTTTTGTGTGGATTTCATTCTGAACGGCTTGTTTGCCATATATGAGAAAATAAAGTGTCCAGGTCCATCATTAACATGGCCGATACCGGTTGTTGCAAACGGCTCGATTGCTATGGCTTGGCCTTCATCCAATTTGAAAGTATCGTTGTTGTCATAATTTGGAACTGAAATTCCAGCATGTAAATTGTTCTGTTCCAGGCTGTGGCCCATTAGGTTGAAGATTGGATTAAAGTCAAAATCACTTATTGCCTCATGAACTGCAGCACCGATTTTATTCAATTCAACTCCAGCCCTCACGGTTGCGATTGCAGCTTCAAGTCCTGCTGCTGAAGCTTCGATAAGCTCCTGGTTTTCGTTAATCTGGTCTTGAGTAAATCTCTCTTCAATGTTTCCTTCTGCCATCACTGTCACTGCAGAATCTGCAATGTATCCATTTACCATTGCACCTAAATCCAGTTTAACCAAATCTCCTGCATGAATAACTGTTTTATCATTTGCTGGGGAAGTGTAGTGTGCTGCAACTTCATTAATTGAAACGTTACATGGAAATGCAATGTCAGCATCCTGTTTTAAGATTTCTCCTTCAACATATTCTACCAAGTCCAGAACCAAACATCCTTCCTTTATCATTTTTGATGCATCTGTACGTATTTTTGAAACTATTTTTCCAGCTTTTATATAAGAATCAATCATAATTATCACTTTAATAATAAATGTTATATTCAATAAGATTTAAATATTTATTATATCTAAACAAAATTGGAGGTAAATTTATGGATATTCCAACAATTCCTGATCAAATGTTTATATTAATAATATTGGTTATTGTTGCATTAGTTGTTATTATTGTTGTTGCTCAATGGAGAAGGGTTGCTCAAGCAAAAACATCTGTTGAAATGCTTGAAAAAGAAATTCAACTCAAAAAAATGTCCATGGTAGAAAAAGATATTGAATCTAAAAGATTAATGGATAATCCGATCCCATTACCTCAAGATCAACAGGATTCTCTCAAGGCAATCAGACAATCAACTACTGATGTAAGAAATGAAATAGGTTACTTACATAGTGAAATTAACGAAAGATTAGCAAGATTAGAAGCACAAACCGAACAAAGAAAGTTAGAAAAAATGCTTAAGGAAATCGAAGCTAAAGAGAAAAAACTCAATAGGAATAAATAGGTGTTACTATGGATGCTGTTGAAGCTGTTGCAGTAATTATTTTAATAATAGCTATTGCTGTATTGGTTTATTATTATCTTTTAAACAGTCCAAAAACTATGGATAAAATCAAAAGTTATGTTCCTACAAGCGCTGATGCTCATATGAATGAAGTGATTAATAACAATGCAGAATATGCTGATTTGAAAAAAGAAAAAGAATCCAATTCCATGACTGATAGGATTAAAATCAAATTAAGTGATATTGATACTGGAATCAGTACCGATGCTTTTTCCAATAAGCTTGATGCGTTTCTTGATGAGAAAAGTGATGAGCTAATTAAGGATTGGTCTCTCGCTACAACCAATGATTTGGATGAACTTGAAGCCAAATTCAAACAGACTGCTAGTTCAGTGGATGCTTTGGATAAAGATTATCAAGAATTTAAAAAATCTTCTCAGGAATTCCAACAAGCTACTGAAGAAAAACTCAATGATATCGATAAGAGAATTGAAGCTTTAGAAAAATAATTCTCTTTTTTCCTTATTTTTTAATTTAACCTAAATTTAATAAATTTTTACCTTATTCATCGAAAGTTTTATATATTATCTTAAATATAATATTAATATCGATTTATTTTGTTTTTATATAGCAGGGTGGGGTAGTCTGGTGATCCCGCGGGGCTCATAACCCCGAGATCCCTAGTTCAAATCTAGGCCCTGCTACTTTTAATTAAAATTTTCATGGCAAGTTGAAGACAGCTGCTGGTTATTTTAACTAAGGAAACTCCGCCCATCGTACAGATTATGGCATTGAAAGATGTATGCTGAGAAGTATGGCAATGGAGCAGAAACGACACGGCTTTTAATGGTTGACGATGATATTTAATTGAGGACATTAGAAGAATCGGTGAAACGGCTATCCCATAAGATGCAAGAGCAAAGTTGCTGATGATCACTGTTGTAGGCAAGGTAGTTCGCTAAGATGAATGCTGTTAAAACAGAAGGTGGGTTACTCTCGACAGGCCATGAATATTTAATTAATTATGCCTTTAATCATTACCTGAATGGTGTTTAATAATATTTAAATGATGAAGAGTTAATCTCCATCACAGTATTTTTCGAATTCTTCACATAATGAAAGAACTTGGTCAATTTTGTCTACAGTATCAATCCATTCTGTAGGAATTTCATCGTATCCGTAATATATTCCGGCAAGACCTCCGCAAATTGCTGCTGTGGTGTCGGTGTCTCTGCCCAAATTCACGGCTTTTAAAACAGCATCACTGTAATTGTCAGTTGTTTGAAGGCAAAAGATACTGCTTTCAAGTGAGTCTAGTACATATCCGCCGCTACTTATCGTGTCTTCATCATACAATTCGTTGTTGAATATTCTTTTGAAGTGTTTTAATTCTTCACAATCCTTATAATATTCAATTATCTTTTCATTTGCATTTTCAACATGCTCTTCTATGGACAAGGCATTGTTTTGAATCATGGATTTTGCAATTTCGATATAGAGTACACAGGCGATTTTTGATCTTTTGTGGGCATGTGTCAGTGCTGATATGTTTTCTATTGTTTCATAATCGATATCTGGAATGTATGCTAGTGGGATAATTCTCATCAGTGATCCGTTTCCGTTGCTTCTCTCATCTTTTCCTCCGCATTCCAATGCATGTATTCCATCCATATAATTGAAAAGTGCATTTGCTGTGGTGTTTCCAACATCAAAATTTGCTCTCTGGCAGTATTTGTCCTGTTTGAGCCAATAGCAGAACTCCTGAATAATGTCTTCATAATCAATGGATTGCTTGTTTACAATGCTTGCCATTGTGGCTATTGTCAGTGATGTATCGTCAGACCATGTTCCTGGTTTTTGGTGATGTATGCCTCCACCAATCATTCCTGTTATTGGATTTTCCTGTAAATATGTTCTTGATTTGAATTCCACTGGTACGCCTAAGGCGTCTCCAATCAATAAACCGATGATTCCGTCTTTAACTTTCATGATATATTATGTGTTTCTTTGATTATATATAATTTGTTTATATATTGTTGTAATATTAAAATTAAATCATTTTTCTAAGTTCATCCAAATTCTTTTTAATGAATTCCTTATTTTTAGAATCAGCCAGTATTTTATACTGTTCTTTTCTGGTTTTTCTGTAGGATTCGTCCATGATGATCTGCAAATCATCGATATCGCTTGATAAAATTATATCTAATTTGCTTTTTTGCTCATCTGTCAATCCGTCCATATAATATTGGACTGTTGATTTGAACTTTGAAACTAAATTTGAATTTGTACTGGCCATCATTTTCAAGATTAAAGCAGGAGCTAATGTAAAAAGATGATGGTATTCTTTTACGTCTTCGTAGGATATTCCATCAACCATTGTC
>JAFUBV010000188.1 GCA_017460025.1 Methanobrevibacter sp.
CGACCACAAACCGGATATAATCATTGATGACGGAGCAGACATGATTATGGTTCTTCACAACGAAAGAACAGAATTGTTAAGCCACATCAAAGGAGCATGTGAAGAAACCACAACAGGTGTTCACAGATTACAGGCAATGCACGCAGACGGAGCACTAAAATTCCCGGTAATCGCAGTTAACGACGCTTATACCAAATACCTATTCGACAACCGTTACGGAACAGGACAATCAAGCTTTGACGCAATAATGGGAACAACCAACATGGTAATTGCAGGAAAAACAGTCGTAGTCTGCGGATACGGCTGGTGCGGAAGAGGACTAGCTTTACGTGCAGCAGGTCTTGGTGCTGATGTAATCGTAACAGAAGTCGATCCAATCAGAGCACTCGAAGCAAGACTCGATGGATACAGAGTAATGACCATCAGAGAAGCCGTAAAACAAGCAGACCTCATCATTACAGTTACGGGTAATGCTGACATTATCTCAGGTGATGACTTCAAATACATGAAAGACGGATGTATGCTTGCAAACTCAGGACACTTCAATGTAGAAATCAACAGACCTGATCTGGAAGCTATTTCTACAGGAGTAAATGAAGTAAGGGAAAGTATCGAAGAGTTCACCACCAAAGACGGACGCAAAATATATCTTTTAGCAGACGGACGTTTAGTAAACTTATCCGCAGCACGTGGACAAGGACACCCTGCAGAAATCATGGACATGAGCTTTGCAGTACAGGCACTATCAGCAAAACACATCCTCGAAAACGATTTGCCGGTCGGCGTAACCAAAGCACCTGACGAAATCGACTACACCGTAGCAAGCATGAAACTCGACGCGATGGGTATTGAAATTGATTCTTTAACAGATAAACAGAAAGCTTACATGGCTAACTGGCAAGAAGGAACATAATAATGGTGATATTTATGAGTGAAATTTATAGGACTTTCACATCAGAGTCCGTTACTCAAGGACATCCTGATAAAGTTGCAGATATTATCTCTGATGCAATATTGGATGCGTATATGGCACAGGATAAAAATTCACATGTCGCATGCGAAACCTGCGTAACAACAGACTTTTGTATGGTATTCGGTGAGGTAACATCAACTGCAGATATTTCTGGTGATGACATTGAAAAAATCATACGGGACACAATCATTGAAATAGGTTATGATAACCCTGATTTGAAATTCGATGGCCATAAATGTGAAGTCGTAAATAGGCTGCATGCGCAGTCTCCAGACATCAATCAGGGAGTGAATCGTGAAGATGCTGAAACTGGTGCAGGAGATCAGGGAATGATGTTCGGTTATGCAACCAATGAAACGGATTCATTAATGCCGTTTCCAATAGATTTAGCACGAAAACTAACCAATAAATTAACAGAACTCAGAGAATCAGGTAAAATACCATATCTAAGACCAGACGGTAAAGCACAAGTATCAGTCAACTATGATGAAAAAGGAAATGTCACATCCTTAGATGCAATAGTATTGTCAACCCAACATGATGAGACAATGTCTGATAATCAGGAACAATTAAAAGAAGACATTCGTGAAAAACTCTTCAAAGCAGTAGTTCCTGAAGGATTAATAACTGAAAAAACCGTAGAACATATTAACCCAACAGGAAAATTTGAAATTGGCGGGCCACATGGTGATGCAGGATTGACTGGACGTAAAATCATTGTAGACACATATGGTGGATATGCAAGACACGGTGGAGGAGCATTTTCAGGAAAAGACTGCACCAAAGTAGACAGAAGTGCATGCTACATGGCAAGATACATTGCAAAAAACATCGTAGCAAGCGGACTTGCAGAAAAATGTGAAATCCAACTATCCTATGCAATCGGAGTGGCAGAACCAACATCTGTGATGGTTGATACCTTCGGAACTGGCGCAAATATTGGAGATAAAACCTTCGATGAAATCGTACGTGAAAACTTTAAGCTAACTCCTGATGGAATCATAGAAACCCTGGGTTTAAGGGATGTTCAATACAAACAAACTGCAAAATATGGTCACTTTGGTATTGAAGGTCTTCCATGGGAAAAAATGGATAAAACAGGAGATTTAAAAAAATATATTATATGATTAATTAGGATGCATTTATTCAATTCAAATAATCAAAAATTCAAATATTATCTTTGTATGATTAATAATTTCCCACAAAGTTTTTTATTAAATAAATTTAATATATTTAATTGGAGAATCTTTTTTATTCATCATA
>JAFUBV010000189.1 GCA_017460025.1 Methanobrevibacter sp.
AACTTTAAGTTTTTTAAGCATGGATTTTTTGACTTTCCAGACAGCTTTTCCTTTCTTGTTGGTTTTTACTTTGTAGGTTTTACCTCTGAATTTGATTTTAACTTTAACCTTTTTGAGGTATTTTCCGTTAACTTTGTATAAGGTAATAGCTACTTTAGTAACTTTCTTGGATTTTTTAACTTTTTTGTTTTTAGCTTTAATGATGTTTTTAACTTTTACTGTGTTTTTGACTGTAATGCCTTTGTAGGTTGCTGTTATAGTGTATTTTTTAACTTTCACTTTGGTGTTGAGTTTCAAGGTTGCGTATCCGTTAGCATCAGTTTTAACAGTGTATGTTTTACCGTTGAACTTGATGGTTACGCTTTCACCAGCACCAACAGCTTTACCGTCTTTAGTGATTAAAACTCTGTAAGATGCGGAAGCTGAGTAGCGAACGTTAATGTTTTTGTTTTGAGTTACAGCATATACTGGAACATGGACATTCAATGTTGTGGATTTGGATAATGCTGGGTATTTGCTGTCACCAGAGTAGGAAACAGTTACATTATGATTACCGTCACTTAAACCAGGAACAGTAACACTAGCTTTACCGTTTTCAACAACAGCAGCATATTTCTTACCGTCAACATCAACAATCAAGTAACCGGTAGCATCACTAGGCAAGTTCACACTGAATGTAGGTGAATTGGTTTCACTGGATGCCGGAATGTCTAAAGCGCTGTCAGCAGTGACATTGGATTCAACACTTAATTGAGTAGTGTTGGTGAATCCGGCATAGTTTTCATCACCAGTGTATGTAACAGTTACAGTGTGGTTACCGCCAGCTAAAGGAGCAGTGGTGATACTTGCAGATCCGTTTACAAGAGGAGCATAGTATTGTTCGCCGTCAATATCAACCAATAAGTAACCGGTAGCATCATCAGTCAAGTTGATGCTGAAGGTTGGAGCAGTTGAATTTTCAGGAACAGTAATGTTTAAAGCATTTTCTTTAACGGATTTTTTAGTTACGTTAATTGTTTTTTCAACAGTAGTGCCAGCAACGTTTTCATTACCTTCAAAGATTACTTTAACATCGTATGTACCTTCAGGTAAGGAAATGTTTTCGTTAAGTGCGTAAGTTTTACCGTTGATTTCAACACTAGCAGCACCTTCGAAAGCAGTAGCAGTTACTGTGAAGTTTTCACCGATTTCTGCTTTTTCAGGTACAATTACAGTTGGGTTCATAGCAGCTTTGTTGATAGTGAATGTGTTTTCTTTAGTGATTTCAGCATAACTACCATCAGCAGGTAAAACAGTGACTAATGTTTTGTCTCCAGCGGATAAACCAGAGATTACTTTACTTGCATTATCTGTGACAACAGTTATTTGATCTTTGATTTCACCGATTGTAATGTTATATGTACCAGCAGCACCAGTAATAGTAATGTTTACTTTACCAGGATAGGTGTCGTTGATTACAGCAACAGTTACTGTGAATTCTCTTTCAGCATCTTTTACTGTGAAGTTGACAGTAGCGGAAGCAGCATCATAGTTGTCATTTGCATCATAGGTTACTGCAACATCAGTGTAAGTACCAGCAGCTAAACCGGTGATTTCACCTGATCCTTGACCATCAGTAACTTTAATTTCAGTACCTTGAATGTGGTAAGTACCATCAGTACCTTTGATAGTTACTTTGACTGCTTCAGGATAGGTAGTTTCTGCAATTTCAACAGTGAATTCAGGAGCTGCTTTAGCAATTGTGAATTCTTTGTCAGCTGAAGTTTGTTTGTAGCTAGCATCTTCAATGAATGTTACGATAGCGTTTTGAGTACTGGCAGCAACATTAGTGAAGGTAGTGTATCCTACACCATTGGTTACAGGTACAGGAGTGGTTTGAGTACCAACAGTAATGTTGTAAGTACCGTCAACATCAGAAGTTACGATAACAGTTACAGTACCAGGGTATGTGTCTTTGCCGACAACAGTTTCTACATTGATTGTTGGAGTTCCTTTGGTTACTTCGAAAGTGATATCTTTATCTACAGAAGCATAGTTATCTGCTTCAAAGTGAACTGTCTTACCTGAATATGTACCGACAGCTAAACCAGGAATGGTTAAATCAGTTACACCAGCTTCAACATCAAAGACATAATCTTTGTCAAGAGTAATAGTTACTTTACCAGCAACACTAGCATTTACTTTGATTTGCACGTCACCAGGATATGCAACCGGAGTTGCTACAACTTCAACAGTGAATTCTGGGGTTGCAGGATCAACTGTTACATCATAATATTTGTAAAGATATGAATAATAATCATTACCTTCATATGCAACTTCAACTTCTTCATATGTACCAGGAGCCACATCGGAAATTGTTCCAGTTGCAGTAGTGCCAGTAACTTCGATAGTAACAGAATGGTCTTCATCCATGTAGACTGTGTAATTACCAGGAGTACCAGTAATAGTGATTTTTACTTCAGGATAAGTAGCATCAAATTCTACTTCAAATTCAGGAGTAGCAACATTGTTGAATTCATATGTTGAAATGGATTCATCCAATACATAGTTTTCAGAATCAAAGGATATAGCAGCAACTTGAGGGCCTTTGCTTACACCAGTAATAGTAGCAGTACCATAAGTACTATTTTCTTCCTCATTGTAACTAACTTCAACATCAACAGTTTGTCCGTCAACAGTTACATGATAAGTTCCAGCAGGACCTCCAATATAAGCAATTACATCCTCACTATCAGGGGCATCACTGTAAATTGAAATATAAACATCTTCATCAGTTAATACTTTTGCAGTTACATTAACCTTAAATTCAGCTGAAGATTGTGAATAATCATCATCACCTTCATAAACTGCAGTGAAGTCATATTCGCCAACATCAGGCTGATTATCAATTACAAATATTCCATTTCCATCTTCAACAAAAACATTGACTCCATCTATTACCACAATACCAGTTAAAAGATTGCCTTCACCATCAGTTAAACCAATGTTAACTTTAATTTCCTGACCGAATTCGGCAGTAGTGATTTCATCAATAGTTAAAATAGATGTTCCTTTTACATAGAATACGGTTGAATCGATTGCATTGTTGTAGTTAGCACTTTCATCCAACATTGCAACAACAGGATATTGACCGTGTGCTAAACCTTCAATGGTCTTGTTACCTTTACCGTCAGTTACAGTAATGGCGTATTCTTTATTGTTTACAATTACAGTAACAGTGTCATTTAAGCCAATGTCATTAACACCAGTTAATGTTACTAAAACAGTAGCATTTTCACCATCAATGATGTCTTCAACAGCAACACTGAATTCTGTTACGTTTGCTTTAGGAACAATGTATTTACCTTCAGTAACAGTAGCACCAGTATAACTAGTACTTACAACTTTATCACCAGCAGTTTCAATTGTGTATGTAGCAGTGTATAAACCGTTAGCATAGGAAGTTTCAAGTTCTTGACCATTAATAGTTATGTTAAAGTTAGGATCATAAATTACATTACCATTATCATCAGTTAAAGTAGCAGTAGGAACTACTTCATCGCCTAATGCAGCATTAATATCCTGACCACCAATTAGGGTTGCATTAATAGTTGATATGATATTTGCATTATTATAAATACCATTATTAGCAATTATATTATTGCCAGCTAATTTTAAGTTTGCAACATTATAAATAGCCCAACCATCAGCAGCAGTGATATTGGAATTAGTTAACTCCATATTACCTACATTAGTAATTGTTGTAGAACCAACATTATCTTTAAATTCCGATTCGCTGATTTTAACATCATCATTAGAATTATATGAAATTACAGCAGATCCTCCATTTGGAGATTCATTAGCAGTAAATACACAACCAGTAATAACCGCATTAGCCTTAGATTCCATAGTACCAATAGCAATTGCACCACCAGAAGGGGTAGAACTACCAATATTTGGAATGATTACATTATTAGATGTGAAATTAGAACCTTCAATAATGAATTTATCTACATTTTCATTAAGGTTAATTGCTCCACCTTGCCATGCAGTGTTTGTATTAAATACAGAATCTTTAACAGCAACTGAATCTTGTGCAAAGTTTTCAACGGTTAAAGCTCCACCTAAAACAGCAGCGTTATTTTCAAATAAACAATCTTCAATTAATAAAGCACTAGCACCTGAAATATAAACTGCACCAGCAGTGAATCTGTTATAAACATCTTTAAGAGCTACATTATTAGTGAAATTAGTACCAGTAACTTTTAAACTAGAACCAGGAGCAGCATAAATAGCAGCACCACCAGCAGCAGGATAACCCGGTCTCCAAGAAGTACCGTCAGTCACTTTATTGTTATCAAATACTGAATTTTCAACTGTTAAAGGAGCAGTTGCATAAATAGCAGCACCGTTATCAGCAACACTACCATTAGCTAAAGTAATGTTTTTCAAAGTGGTTTTAGCATTTACTTTAAAGATTCTAGCAAGATCTGCACCACTTACAGTAGTTCCATTACCGTCAATAGTAATTTCTTGACTAATTACAACACCTTCTTTTAATGCAGCACCATCAATTTCTTCATTGTATGTGAAGTCATATGGTAATATTAAATCAGTACCTGCAGCATTAATTCTTTCTTGTAAG
>JAFUBV010000190.1 GCA_017460025.1 Methanobrevibacter sp.
CCTTTGGCTGTTCAAAGACATTTTGATGTCTTTGGGAAGACAAAGTGGTGCAGAACTCGGCAGGTGCTAGGCTAGGAACGACGCCGACGCAACTGACGCTAAGTTCAAAGGGGTCTGCATCTTGCGTCGTGGCTGCGGGACATGTGGCTGATCATCTGTTGTGTCAAAAATCCAAAAAGCCTGGAACACATTCCTGCATTCCAGGCTTTCGGCTATTTTTGTTTCATTTAATTACCACAACGACAGCTTTTCATCACGATCTTGCTTGAGTAACTCTCCCTCGTCAAAATCATCAAAACGGCGCTTGGTGTCTGGATCTTCAGCAAATTCTGATCCGTTGCCCATCTCATAGCCCATGATGGCTTTTTGGCCATTGACCATGAGGTAATAGAGTTCTGGTTTGATATATGTTGATTTCATATTAAGTTAATAATTAAATATTTAAATATAAAAAATAAATAATATTATTACAATTTAATTCAATTAATTTAGGTGATAATTTTGAATCATTCAAAAATTATTTTGGTAGCATGTATTTCAGCATTTGTCGCTGTGACAACTGCAGTTTTAGGTGTTGCAGGTACTATTATTGGGTCAGTATTATCATCTGTTCTTTATAATGTACTTTCTGAAGCCTTAGAAAAACCAGTCACTAATGCAAAATTTTCTACAAATTTTGAATGGGATATAGCATATGTATTTCCGTTAGTTGTTGTTTTAATCATTCAGCTTTTATTGATACTAGCTTTCTTGTCTCAATGGGGTTTCTTGCCAGGTGCATTTCTTAATATTTATTTATCAATTCAAGGGGTTGCCTCAAACAATTTATATAGAATTTTAGGTTTCTCCTTAATTGTAATGAGTGTTTATCCATTTATACTAAAAAGAGATCTTGTTAAAAAATCTGATGGTATTATAATCCTATTGATTGGACTTATATTTTTAGCTAGAGGATTTTCAGATGGTGGAAGTGCTGTATCACATACTTTCAGCTTAATCTTTGATTATGTGGATTTCCCGATAGCATTAATAGCATTTCTCTTGCTAATTTATGTTATTAATAACATTTTATTCTCTGCAAGATCATCTGAAAAAGAGTTTAATAATTTAAGGAAAAATATCAATGAAATAGATTTGGATGATTTGCAATTAAAAAATATTCATCGCAAAAAGGATAGTAGGAATTTGGATGATTTGCAGTTAAAGCAAGTTAATCATAGAAAATCCCGTAGAAATCCTCCGAGACAACAACCTAGAAATAATTACTCCCAACATGGAAATAATGCAAATCGTTCTAGAAGAAAAATTAATGAATCAATTGATGGTATTCAATTCGAATCTAATGATTTACTTGATGATTATAAAAAATAGATTATTATGGCAAAAAGGAATAAAACTTTAAAGGATATTTTGGATTTTATATTATATGAAAATCCTTCAACCCAGGAGGAGATTGCTGAGCGTTTTGGAATTTCCCGTAGGTATGTGACTCAGTTAATGCAGCCATTAATCAAGGATGGCACAATCAAAAGAGCATATATGATTGATTTGAAAAGTTATGAGGAAATTGCCGAATCCTTGGGTGAATACATAAGGCCTCATGATGTGGCAGGCAATGTTTTAATCAATGATATGTTGGCCAACATGGAAAAGCACGTCCACTCCCAACTTGAAGCTTCATTCGATGCGATTTTGGAATATGATGAAGATAAAGCTAAAAGGGCTTTGGAAATGGATTATGCAACAAACAATATGGTTGAAAAAATCAGGACTTCTGTTGAAACTATTGTTAGCATTAATCAGCATTCAGAATTTTCAAAATCCGTTTTATATAATGAGGTGGCATATGATTTGGAGCGTATAGGTGATTATTGCGGCCATATTGCAAAATTTGTTATTAATGATGTCTATGAAGTAAATGAGTCCATTCTTAAAAAACTGAAGAAAATGTATAAGACTGCTCAAAAGATGCTTCATTTATCAATGCTTGCTTTTTTAGAAGGGCGTACAGAATTGAAAGAGGATATTATGGAATTGGAAGAGTCTATTCATATCCTTCAATCTAAATCTATTAACCTTATTGCTACGCAAATGGCTGAAAATTCTTTTGATGAGAAAGAACGTTCAAATTACTTTATTTATCTTTTCAGAGTAATCAAGGCTTTCGAACGAATTGGTGATATTTCTGTAGAGATTAGGGACGTAGCTATTGAATTTCATGATAATATTCCTAGACCAACCACTCCTCGTAGTTTCAGGGAATAATTCCCATTATTTTTTTTAAATTATTATGTTCCTATTTTGAGAACTTTCTTTCACAAAAGGTAAAGTTTATATACTTCATTATGATAAGTCAATTACACGGTGAGAGTAATGAAAAGCAATAATAAGTATATTATATTCTCATTAATTTTAGCATTAGGATTTATAATGTTAATTCAGAGTAATGCAAATTCTGGGGAGGTTAATATTATAGGTTCTTCTTCAATTCAGCCAATTTGTGAAGATTTGGTTGAGGAATATAAGAAAAATCGCTCTGAAACAGAAATAACTGTTCAGGGTGGTGGATCAAACATGGCTATCAAATGTGTCAGTGCTGATGTTGCAGATATTGGCATGTGCTCAAAACAATTAGATAATGAGTATAACTTTACAGAATATGAATTGGGTCGTGAAGGGATAGTCGTTGCGGTTCATCCTTCCAATAATGTCAGTGATTTGTCTGCTGATGAACTAAAAGGAATTTTTGATGGCAATATAACTAATTGGAATCAGGTGGGGGGTGAAAATAAATCTATTAATGTCTATGTTCGTGAAGAGGGATCCGGTACTTTGGATGCATTTAAAACAACAATCATGAATCAAACTCCAATTTTAAATGATGCTATTGTTTTTAATTCCCAAGGTTCCATTAAACAAGCAATTGGGCAGGATACTTCATCTATAGGGATAGTTTCATTATCCTATCTGGATGATGATATTAACGCATTAAGTGTTGATGGAGTTTATCCAACTGAAAAATCAATTGTAAATGGAACATACTTGCTTCAAAGACCATTTCTGCTTCTTATAAAGAATAATCCTAGCAAAGAAACTCTGGATTTCATAAATTGGATTAACAGTAGTGAGGCTAGTGATATCCTGGATGAAAATAAAATCATAAGAGGTGTTTAAAGTGAATGAAAAATTTATTGAAAAGGGATTATTGTCAATAACATTATGTTTATTTTTCATAATTGCTTTGATAATAGTTTTTTTAGCATATGAATCAATCCCTGCATTTCATCACTTTGGATTAATTAAAATACTTTCGGATATTCATTGGATTCCTGATTTGAATTTATTTGGAATTTTTCCAATGATTTTGTCCTCTTTGCTGGTGAGCTTTTTAGCATTAATAATTGCTGTGCCGTTATCATTAACTACTGCAATTTATATTGAAGAGCTATCATCAATCAGAATAAAAAAGTTATTTAAACCAATAATTCAAACATTGGCTGGAATCCCATCCGTAGTTTATGGATTTTTTGGTTTGACTGTTTTAATACCATTGATTAGGGATTATGTTGGTGGTGATGGATTTAGTATTTTGGCGGCTTCAATTGTACTTGCAATAATGATTTTACCCACAATAATCACATTGTCCCAGGATGCAATTAGAAATGTTCCTTTTGAATACAAACAGGCATCATTTGCTTTGGGATCCACTCACTTTCAAGCGATTTCTAAAATCATTTTGCCCGCAGCTTTGCCTGGAATTTTAACCGGAATAATTTTGGGTTTAGGAAGAGCGGTAGGTGAGACATTGGCCGTTTTGATGGTTATAGGCAATGTTAATCAGATACCTTCGTCAGTTTTGGACTCTGCAAGGACATTAACATCAAACATTGCTCTTGAAATGTGTTATGCAATGGATATTCATTACCATATGTTATTTGTTAATGGAGTTGTATTATTCGTTATTATTGTAATTTTGATGGCTTTAACCATTTGTATTCAACATAAATGGGGTTGTTAATATGGATTTGGTGAAAAAAATATTTTTTACATTATCCGGAATTATTACCGTAGCTATCCTTCTGGTAATCGTTTCATACATTCTGATTAATGGACTTCCCTTCATTGATTTTGAATTTATATTTTCCAATCCTGTAGATTCTGGCAGATCTGGAGGAATATTTCCAATGATAATTTCCAGCCTATATTTGCTTGTCTTGACTGCATTGATTGCAGTTCCGATTGGAGTTGGATCTGCAATATACATGACACAATACTGTAAAAGCAATGCTTTTGTTAACTTTATTAGGTTCTGCTCACAAATATTGTCTGCAATACCTTCAATTATTTATGGATTATTCGGATTTACATTTTTAATAATGTTTTTAAAGTTGGACTGGTCATTATTCGCTGCTTCGGTAGTTTTGGCCATAATGTCTGTTCCTACAATATTTCAGGTATCAGAAATTAGCATTAACTCTGTTCCTGGGGAATTGGTAGAGGCAAGTTTGGGATTGGGAGCTAATAAGTCACAGACAATAACTTCAGTAATTTTGCCTTCAGCTATTTCAGGCATTTTTACAGGAATAATCCTGGCATTGACAAGAGCAATTTCAGAAGCGGCAGCAGTCATGTATGTTGTCGGTTCCACATTCACTGTTCCATTATCAATTTTTGATGCTGGAAGGCCGTTGCCCCTTCATTTATATATTTTGGCTAGTGAAGGAGTTTCCTTGGATAATGCATATGCTACTGCTTCAATTTTAATAATTATGGTACTCATAATCACAGTTTTCAGTAATTATTGTTTAAACAGATATCAAAATAAAATAGAGGGATTATGATGAAAATCAATGTAAAAAACTTTAATGTAAATCTTGATGATAAGCATATTCTAAATAACATCAATCTTGATATTAAAAGAAATTCTATTCATGCAATTATCGGTCCATCAGGATGTGGAAAATCAACATTCATCAAATCCATTAATCGCATGAATGATTTGGTAAAAAATTTTAAGGCTAGTGGAAAAATTTTGCTTGACGGTAAAAATATTTATGATGATGATATTGATGTTGTTAGTTTGAGAAAAAGAGTTGGAATGGTTTTTCAAAAAGCGAATCCTTTTGCCAAATCCATTTTTGATAATGTGGCTTATGGATTAAGAATTGCAGGATGTGAAGATTCCGATTACATTAAAACTACTGTTTTGGATAGTTTGGCTTCTGTTGGTCTGTTGGATGGAGTTGAAGATAAATTGTATGAATCAGCGTTAAAGTTATCCGGAGGCCAGCAGCAAAGGTTATGCATTGCAAGAGCCATAGCAATCAATCCTGAAGTCATTTTGATGGATGAACCGTGCTCAGCACTTGATCCGCTATCCACTTTAAAAGTTGAAGAGCTGATTAATGGGTTGAAAGAGGATTATACTATTGTTTTAGTAACTCATAATATGCAGCAAGCTAAAAGGGTTTCTGATTACACTTCATTTTTCTTGGATGGCGAGTTAATCGAAAGCGGAAAAACAGGAGATATTTTTTCAAATCCAAAATGTGATAAAACTGAAAATTATATTGAAGGGAGGTTTGGTTAATTCAAATCATTTTGGTAGGATAGGTGTATTGTCATATGTCCAACCGCTAAAATTAGCGCAGATATAATTAATAAAATATTTTTTCCGTGTATTCCTAAAAAAAGAAATGCTAAAACGGGCAGTGTTGCTCCAGCTACTGGAATTCCTAAAAAATTGGAATACATGTCTTCCATTCTTTTCTGGCTTCTAAAATATCTAATCCAGTAGATTTCATATAATGCCATAAAAAGGAATGCTAGAATTATCCATAATGTTATTCCTGTCTTTTCATCAGTAAAAAACAGTGATGTACAAACAACCAGTATTTGGCCGATTTTTTCTATGATGGATAATATCCTATTTTCATTTTCAGCATATTTTTCATAATCTTGGGGTTTGTTTTTTGTCCAAATGATGTTTGGAACAAAAAGCATTATCAAAAATATCAAAGCAATAAATGAAAACCCAAAACTCATTAATATGCCTCAAAGATAAAATTAATGGTTTCTAGAAGTATTTATTCATCATAGATTCTTCCAGTTGCATGTCTGTCTGCCCAGCATTGAATACAGACTCCAATAGGCAAACCTGCAGTATGGGTATGTGCTTTTAATATCTTCACATCCAATGTGGTTGTTTTTCCGCCGAGTCCCATTGGTCCAATTCCGGATGCATTGATTTCAGATAAAATTTCTTCTTCTAATTTAGCTATTTCAGGATCAGGGTTTCTTTCACCTACTTTTCCAAGCAATGCCTTTTTACCTAATTTCAAACATAAATCGGAAGTTCCCCCAATACCCACACCAACAACAGTCGGTGGGCATGGTTTTCCTTTAGCTTTTAAAACGGACTCAACAACAAATTCTTTGATTCCTTCAATTCCTTCAGCAGGCAATGCCATTTTCAATGCATTATTATTTTCTGAACCGAATCCTTTAGGCAGTATTGTTATTTCAAGATAATCTTCATCAATCAATTCAATATCGATTGGAGGAATGTAGTCTCCCACATTGATGTTGGTATTTTCACGTGTTAATGGATCTACAATATTTGGTCTTATAGGAACATCACTGGTTGCTTTTCTGATTCCTTCTTCAATTCCTTCACGAAGATTTTCCACTTCAACATTACCAAGTTTTACAAAAACAACAGGCAAACCTGTATCTTGACACATTGGAATACCTTTTTCTTCTGCAAGTTCGATATTTTTTAAAATAGCTTCAATATTTAGTCGAGCCAAGTCATGTTCCTCAATTTTAAGAGCATCTTCAAGTGATTTTTTTACATCATCACCAAGAACGATAACTGCCTGTTTGTAGAGTTCATAAACTTTGTCTCTAATAATCTCTTTAGTAATCAAAATAATAACCTTTAAAATTTAATTATTATTATTTTTGGTTTTAAAGGATTATAAATATTATTAAATCAGTTAATGTGGATAGCTCCAATTGGGCAAACATCCATACATTGTTTGCATCTATCACATTTCTCTTCATTGATGGTAATAGCTCCGCCCAATACTTCAATTGCATTATTTGGACATTCTTTTAAACATGGTGCTTCTGATGGTTGGCAGTTCATACAAAATAAAGAAGGTGTGTCAACTTCTTTAAGTTGACAGTCACTTTCACATGTTGTACAATTTAAACAATTCATAGAAATTTCCTATTCCTCTAGGGCAAATCTAGCTCTAGCAAGACTTGTAATTACATGAACAAATCCGCCTTTTTTATTGTCTGGTTCATAAACTCCTGCAAGTTTAGATAAGAATTTTTCTTGATTTTTAGCTTTAACTTTAGCTGGATCAACAACTGAAATAGCTCTTTTAGTACAAGCTTTGATACAAGCAGGACCTTCTTCCCTATCGGCACATAAATCACATTTTTCAGCAATACTTGCTGTAAATGTCATTGCACCAAACGGACAAACCATTACACATAATCCACAGCCGATACATTTTTCAGTATCAACTTTCTCATCTGAAATGGCATCTGTTGGACAGATTTTGATACAAGGCGCACTTTCACAATGTTGACATACAATACCGTAATAGGAGGAATTATGTTCTATGATTTTAATTCTAGCAGCAGTATGGACTGATGCACACATGTTTTCACAATTGAGACATCCGTCACACATATTACTATTTACGGTAATTTTTTTCATAGTTTGCCTCCTATAATCCTAATTCAGCGCATTGTGCGTCAACAAATTTTTGGATTTTGGATATTTGTTCTTCTTCCAGGTGTCTGAATCTTTTTTGTTGTGATAAGTATTCAGTCACAGGTTTTCTTTCTTCAGGGGTGAATGTTATTTTGAATTCACCATTTTCAATTTCATATAATATCCAGGATCCGGTTTCTACAGCTAGTCTACCTAATTCAATAGTTCTGGATGAATCGAATCCCCAACCAGTTGTACATGGTTGTTGTAAGTGAATGTAAGCGGGACCTTTGACTGCAGCTGCTTTTTTAACTTTGTTAACAAAGTCTTCAGGATATGCGATTGATGCAGTAGCCACATAAGGAATTCCATGAGCAGCCATAATCATTGGCATATCTTTTTTAGGTTTATCTTCTCCGAAACTTGCAACACCTTTAGGTGAAGTTGTAGTGGTTGCACCAAATGGAGTTGCTCCACTTCTTTGAATACCCGTATTCATGTATGCTTCGTTATCGTAACAAATGTAGGTTAGGTTATGTCCTCTTTCCATAGCTCCTGAAAGGGATTGTAAACCGATATCTACAGTTCCTCCGTCACCACCGAAAGCAACAACATTAACATCATCTTTTCCTTGTATTCTTAATGCAGCTTCAACACCGGATGCAACAGCTCCGGAGTTTTCAAATGCTACGTGAATGAATGGAACTTCCCATGCAGTTTCAGGATAAGGTGTAGTCATAACTTCAAGACAACCAGTAGCAGAAATAGCTACAGTGTTTTCACCTAATGCATTAAGAGCTAATTTAACTGCGATTGATGCTCCACATCCAGCACATCCTCTGTGTCCTGGGGATAATAAATCTTTATCAGGTATATCCATATCTATTCCTCCTTAAGTCCAATCCAAGTAACTTCTTTAACTGGATTTTTGGTTTTTTCATACATTTCTAAGATTGCTTCTGGTGTAATGTCTCTTCCACCTAAACCAGCAATGAATCCATAAGCTTCTTTGTGGATTTTTGCTTTCACATCAGTGTATAAAGCTCCACCAATACCAAAAGTAACGTTTTTATCAACAACTGCTAATTTCTGACAGTCTTTAACAGCTTCATCAATAGCTTCAACAGGGAAAGGCCTATATGCTCTTATTTTGAGTAATCCCACTTTTTCCCCTTGGTCTCTTAATTGGTTTACGATTACTCTTATTGTACTACAAATTGATCCCATTGCTACAAAGATAATGTCTGCATCTTCAGTTTTGTATGGTTCGACAAGACCGTATTTTCTTCCGAATATTTCTGCAAATTCATCACAAGTTTCCTGGATTACATCTATGGAATTTTCCATTGCAACTTGCATGTCATGTCTTGCTTCTAGGTAATAATCAGGATCGGCCAAGTTACCAATTGACATTGGATCTTTTGGATCTAAATAAGCATGTTCTGGCTTGTATGGAGGTAAAAATTCATCAACTGGTTCTTGATCAGGGATTTCTACAGGTTCAACTGTATGAGTTAAAATAAAACCGTCTAAACATACCATTGATGGAAGTAAAACTTTAGGGTTTTCAGAAACTTTGTATGCCATTAATGTGGTATCTAATGCTTCTTGTGCATTTTCAACATAGATTTGTAACCATCCTGCATCTCTTTGTGCGATGGAATCCTGTTGGTCGTTCCAAATATTTAATGGTGCTGAAATTGCCCTGTTTGCATCAGCAAGAACAAAAGGTGCTCTCATACCTGCTGCTGCGAATAAAATCTCATGCATTAACATTAATCCTTGTGAGGATGTAGCAGTAAATACTCTTACTCCTGCACAACTTGCCCCAACAGCAGCACTTATTGCACTGTGTTCTGATTCTACTTTCACATAATTTGCATCAATTTTTTCATCAGCTACATATTGTGCAAGATATTCAGAAATTGTTGTTTGCGGGGTAATCGGATAAACAGGAATAACTTTTGGTTTAGCTAATCTAGCAGCTTCTGCAACTGCTTTATTTGCTGTCATAATTTCTTTTGTCATTAACTCACTCCCTTTTCTATTCTTTTACCATTTCGATTGCATCGGAAGGACATTCGTGAGCACAAATTCCGCATCCTTTACAGTAATCGTAATTTATATCATGTTGTTTGTTCACACTGGAATCTGGACAGAATATAATACAATTATCACAATCAATACATTTTTCTTTATCTAAAATCGGTTTGAAAGTTCTCCAACTTCCAGTTTTATTATTTTTACTACTTCCAGGTGTTTTTATTACACATCCTATTGTTACCATTCATCTCACCTTTTTTTATCCCATATCATAAGCTTTTCTTGTAGCTTCAGCATTTAATTCTCCAATTTTGCCAGGGAATGTTTCTTTAATTACTTCTATGAGTGAATCAATACTTACAATACCTGTTTTTTTAGCAAAGTATCCTAAGATAATGGTGTTTACAATATTACGACCTAATAATTCTAATGCAATTCCGGTAGCATCTATACTGTAAACTTCATGTTCTCCAGAACCTTTAAATTCTTCTGGAATGTTAATAATAACTTCAGTATTGTCTTTAATTCCAGCGAATACATCAACTACATTCATTAATCCATCATCAAGAACTAATACATAGTCTGGATTATATATTTGATATCTTATTTCAATAGGCTTATCGTCAATTCTTGTAAAAGCCATAACTGGAGCCCCTCTACGTTCAACTCCAAAGAATGGAAAAGCTTGAGAATATTTGCCGTCTTTAAATGCTGCTTTAGCCAAAATTTCAGCAGCAGTTACGGAACCTTGTCCTCCTCTTCCATGAAAACGAATTTCAATCATTAAATTTTCCTCCATATATTTATCATGTATAATCATTATAAATTAC
>JAFUBV010000191.1 GCA_017460025.1 Methanobrevibacter sp.
TATGGAGACTGTTCGTCGATGAAAAGTATAGGCGTTGTGGTCTTGCATCATTGATGTTTAACATTGCCGAGAAATTTGCTCATGATTCCAATTACAATGAAATATATCTGCATACTCATAAGACTCTTGATGGGGCTTTGCAGTTCTGGAAAAAGATGGGATTTGAAGTTACTATTGATACGAAAAATGAACTTCAGACTGTTCATATGGAAAAAAGAATATATGGCCTTAATTTCAATAATCAGCTTGCAATGTATAAGCATGCCATTAAGTTATAATCAATTTTTCTTGTTACCTTGAGGTAAGTAGTAAGTATATAGTATATAGGTTAGATAATTAACTGTATGAACAATGAAAATGGTCCAACAATGGATGAACTTAATTTTATTTTTCATAAAAAATGGACTTTTTGTATTTTAACTGATCTTCATTTGGGAAGCAAACATTTTCAGGATTTTCGCAATAATTTGCCCGATTTGTCAACCAAAGTCTTAAATCAGACATTGAATGAACTTGAAGATGTGGGGCTGATTGAAAAGAAAATCATCAGTCAAAAGCCCAAATTAACAGAATATTCTTTGACTGACAATGGAAAACTTTCAAAGAATTTGATTAAGGAATATTATTCATATATCGCAGATATTTCATGTGATTCAAATGAAGCAGAAGAAATCCTTAATAGAATTAATCAATTATAAGGTGTTATCATGCATTATACTGGAACAGTTTACAGAAATCCCTATGAACCCCCTTCATCATTGCTTGAAATAACTCAGGGATGTAGCCATAATAGATGTAAGTTTTGTAACATGTACTCAGCAGTAAGATTCCAGCCTTCGCCTATTGAATGGATTCGTGAAGACTTGGCAGAAATTGCATCTATATACCCAGATACACAAAGACTGCAGCTTTTAAGTGCAGATCCGTTTGTATTAAGTTTTGAAAAACTAGATGAAATCTGTGATTTGATTCATGAATATTTGCCGAAAATTAAAATTATGACTATGGCTGCTCGTGTGGATAATATCGCAGATAAAAGTGTTGAAGAGCTTAAAATACTTAAAAATAAAGGAATTGTTGAACTTAATTTAGGTGCTGAAAGTGGCGATGACTGGACACTCAACCGAGTTAATAAAGGATATTTCGGCAATGATATTGTTGAGCAATGCCAAAAATTGGATGAAGCAGGAATTGAGTATTGGCTAACCTTTTTGAATGGTGTTGCAGGTAAAAGTCATACTCGCGAACATGCAATCAATTCAGCTAAAATTTTCAGCCAGTGTAATCCTGCTGTTGTTGGAACTGGAGGATTGGTATTGTTTGAAGGAACAGGGTTACTTGCTCAATATAGGAAAGGTAAATTCGAACCGTTGGATGAAAAAGGTTTGATGGAAGAGTTAAAGCTATTCATTGAAAATTTGGATTTTGATGGCAGATTCATTACCCATCATACTTTCGCAATGGATTTAAATAATTCCGATTTCAAATCCAATAAACAGCAAATGCTTGAAGCACTTCAATATGGAATTGATAATTTGGATATGGCTAAATTATCTCAAATCAGAAATAACAAGAGGCATTTATAATGGATATTGTGGCATTAATGGGTTCTCCTAGAAAACATGGAAATACTGACCAGCTATTGAATGAAATGATTAAAGGCGCAAAGGAAAATGGTCATAATGTAGTTAAGCATTATATTGGTGATTTGGATGTTCATCCGTGCAGAGCATGTGGTGTTTGCATGATGGGAAAAGATTGTGTTTTTAAAGATGATGGATTTGAAGTAACACATCAAATAGCTGAATCTGAGGGTCTGATTATATCAACACCAATATATTTCTGTCAAATGACGGGTAATTTGAAAGTATTATTGGATAGAATGTATGGAATAACTCACAATCCTTTAATTCCATTATCCGGAAAAGTTGCATTATTATTCACTCATTTGGGTCCTGAAGGTTATTATGATTCATATATTAATCTCACTAAAGTACAGCCATTTCAAATGAATATGCATTATGAAATAGTTGATGTTTTGGATGTGGGAAATTTAGGTGATGTTAATTTCCAACCAAACAAATTAATTGAAGCCTATGAAATAGGGAAAAAATTTTAGGATGATAATATGGATACGGAAAATTTCATGACAACTAATCGATTGGAAGCTTTCTATGATGCTATAATTGCTATTATTGTAACTGTTCTGGTTTTGGAATTGCCCCAACCTGAAACTGCTTCAATTTTTTCAATTTTGGCAATAAAAAATTCTTATTTTGCGTATTTAGTAAGTTTTTTAATTTGCACTAACCTATGGCAATATCATCATTTAATTTATAATCATGTAGATAAAATCAATTCAAAAATTATCTGGCAAAA
>JAFUBV010000192.1 GCA_017460025.1 Methanobrevibacter sp.
ACTGCCAAAGCATTGATGAATTCCAAAATCAATCCACAATCATTTTCATTTGCAAATCTGAATGAAACTTCTGACATATTTTCACCTGTTAATTATTGTCAAAGCAGTAATTCCTGCCTTAAGTTTTCCTAATCCTTCAGCTAATAACTTTTCAGGACATGCTATATTCATTCTCAGGAAACTGTCACCACACTGGCCAAAATCAATTCCTGAAGATAAGAATAATCCCTGATTATCTCTTAAAAATCCACTTAAGACTTTTGAAGCTACATTTAAAGCTGAACAGTCAAGCCACAACAGATAAGTTGCATTAGATGGAACCAATTTTATTATTGGCAATTCATTTTCCAGATAATCCTCAACAATCTGTTTATTTTTATATAAAACCTCTTTTAGCTCATCCAGCCACTCACCAGACTCATTGTAGGCTGCCATTACTGCACTTACTGCAAACACATTACATGAATCAGAATTATCCACATGCATTTGTGTTTTGATTTTTTCCAGAAGTTCCCTATTTTTTGTGTGAACAACTGAGCTTTGAAAACCAGCAATATTAAACGATTTTGAAGGAGAAAGACAAGTTATGACATTATTCCAGTCTGATGATTTTTCAAAAGGATTGTAATTAACTCCAGGATCTGTTAAATCACAATGGATTTCATCGGATATCAATACAACACCATGTTTTTTACATAACTCCCCAATTTGAGCCAAATCATCCTGTGACCAGATTTTACCAACAGGGTTGTGAGGATTGCACAAAATCATCAGTTTAACTTTTGAAAGTTTCTCATCCAAATCATCGAAATCTATCCTATATTCACCATTTTCATAAATCAGCTCATTTTCAAGGACTTTTCTGCCATTGTCTTCAATTACATAGAAAAACACGTGATAAACCGGAGACTGAATCAGAATTTCATCTCCAACATCAGTCAGACATCTTATCATTGATGAAATTGACGGCATTACACCAATTGAATATAGCATATCTTCACGGGACATTTTAAAGTCGTATCTTGAATCCCACCAGTTGATATACGCTTCAAACAGCTCATCAGGAACTATATTATAACCGTAAACCGGATGATTTGCCCTTTTCAAAATAGCTTCCTGTATTGGGGAAGCAACCTTGAAATCCATATCCGCTACCCACATAGGCAGGTCATCATCGAAAAGGTCCCATTTCAGGCAGTTTGTGTTATTTCTATCTATAACACTTTCAAAATCATATTTAGTATTTTTCATAGTGAATTCTCTCTTCATCAAATTTATCCATAAACTTGTTTTTTAAGCCATCAGCAGGATAGCCTAAAGTTATTATACAGAACGGCTTTTGGTTTTCATTGTCAAGACCGAAAAGCTCTGCAACTTTATCCATTGTCTCTTCAGTTGGTGCTACACCATTCCAAAGACCGCCTAATCCTAAGTTAACTGCTTCAAGGAGCATGTTTTCAGCTGCAGCAGACATATCCTGTTGCCAGTGAAGCTTATAGAATGCCCTTTCTATATTTGCCACAAGCAAAATTGCTACAGGAGCAGTTTTGACTCTAGGTTTGATTTCGGCCAGTTTAGCCAAAGTATCTTTATCCTTAATGACAACAAATTCCCATGGTTCAGCACCTAATCTTGATCCCGGAGCCTGCATTCCAGCTTTTAGGATCTTTAAAATCTTTTCATCTTCCACTTCTTTATCCTGATATTGACGGATACTTCTTCTTGTATTAATTATTGTTTCAAAATCAGCCATAATAATCACTTGCTTAATTGAGCACCTATTTCAAATGCCTTTTCTAAATCTTTTGGAAATTGTAGTACATATTGTTTTTGTTTTGCCTCTTCACTGAATCCTGCCATATTATATTTGGAATATTTGGCAACCTGAAGAGTATCGCAAACCGGATATGAGACAACTTCCCCATTTAAAAAATTGAATAAATATTCTGTTTTTGCCAGATTATCCTTCATATTATTTACAAAGAAATCAAATGGAGCATTCATTGTATAAAACAGTCCGACATTGACTTTACCGGCATAATAACTTGATCCGTCATCATAAGATAGAATACAGAAAATCAGCCTTTCAACCAATGCCCTGAATTCACTTGTAGGCTCTCCAAAATAAATTGGAGTTCCAATCAGCAATGCATCAGCATCAAAAATCTTTTCAATTAATGGAGACAAATCATCTTTCCAGTAGCATTTTCCTTTGGTTTTATCCTGCATTTTACAGATAAGACAACTTCTACATCCTTTAAAAGCCAAATCATATAAATTAATATATTCTGTCTCAGCACCAACGGATTCTGCACCTTTCTGAGCAGCCTGCATAATTTCTGCAGTGTTCCATTTCTTTCTGGGACTTG
>JAFUBV010000193.1 GCA_017460025.1 Methanobrevibacter sp.
TCAGGTATGGCAATGGTAGTATCAGCGGTCAAACCTCAAAACAGAGGAAAGGCTTTAGGATTTACAGTCACTGGAATTTATCTTGCAACATCCCTATCTCCCGTAATTTGTGGATTTTTAGTTTTTAATTTTGGTTGGAGATCACTGTTTTATGTTGTAATACCATTTTTGTTATTATGTATTGTTCTAATGCTTTTAAAAATTCCTCAAGATTGGCAAACATATCAGCATGATAAGATTGATAAATTCGGGTCTGTTTTATATGCAATAGGAATCTTGCTTTTCATTTATGGATTCACTAATTTGGTTAATCAAATGGGCATAATATTCACCATTGCAGGAATTATTTTGCTTGTAATCTTTTCAGCATGGGAGTTAAAACAGAAATCTCCAGTATTTAACATGAACTTATTTAAGAATATGAAGTTCACTTCATCAAATATCGCTGCTTTAGCCAGTTATTTGGCTATTATGGTAGTAACTACAATTCTGAATTACCATTTCCAGTATGTGAGAGGATGGGATGCCCAAATGTCAGGATTGATTTTAATCATAACTCCAATTATTATGGCTATAATAGCACCGAATTCAGGTAAACTTTCTGATAGAATACATCCGCAAAAGCTGGCCGCAATAGGTATGGCAATAGCTACAGTTGCTCTTCTGATTCTGACATTCCTTACAAAAGATACTCCAGTATATATGGTTGTAATAGCCATGATATTACAGGGTGTAGGTATGGGACTTTTCTCATCTCCAAATATGAATGCGATAATGAGTTCCGTTCCGCCAAAAGATGCTCCTACAGCTTCTGCTTCACAGGCAACTATGAGAACTATAGGTCAGGCTTTGAGTTTGGGATTACTGACTTTAATATTTGCTTGGGTGATGGGCAGTTTGCCTCTGGAAACTCAATATGCTGCATTAATTGTTGAATCTTCACAGATAATATGTGGAATTTCCACTGTGGCTTGTGTCATCTCAATCTTTGCTTCCCTTGTTGGAATCAGGTCAAAAGACAAGTTCAATGTTTAAAAAAAGTATTGGGGGATTATTCCCCTCTTTTTTTTATTTTAAATTTTCATGTCATGATTAAATAAGATTTGTGTGTGAAGCATTGTAGTGTTATTTTCGATATATGATTTCTATAAAAAGCACTAATGATTTTTCAAAATGTATCATTAATCATTAAAAATTTAGATAAAAATGACTAATATTTAAATAAAACAAAATTAAAATAGTTATATGTAATATAATAAATTGAAAAGGGAATTTTTGATTTTTTATATATGTTTTAGTGAAAATGGTGTGAATCTTATGAATTTAAATCACAATATGAAATTAGGTTTAGTAACAGCTATTGCTATAATCGGTTTATTTGTGTTGTCATTGATTATTACACAAATGCCTGAAGGTGAAAACTCTGTTCGTTTCGGAATCTTGACATTGTTACCACCTCTCATTGCGATTGCATTAGCTTTTATTACAAAAGAAACTGTTCTATCGTTATTTGTCGGTGTTTTTGTTGGGGAATTCATGCTTTGTGTAAATGACTTAAACATTATCAGCTCTGCTGTAAATGCATTTTTAGGTATTGGTAACGAAGTAATCTCTTGTATGGCTGATCCTTGGAATGCAGGTATTATCCTTCAATGTCTGCTCATTGGTGGTGTAATTCAGTTAATCACTAAAATGGGTGGTGCACAGGCATTGGCAAACACATTCTCAAAACGTGCAAATACACCTCGTAAAGCTCAGCTCATCACATGGTTCTTAGGATTATGTGTATTTTTCGACGACTATGCAAACTCTTTAATCATCGGTCCTATCATGAGGCCAGTTATGGACAAACTCAAAGTATCCAGAGAAAAATTAGCATTCATTGTTGACGCAACCGCAGCTCCTATCGCGGGTCTTGCTATCATTTCCACCTGGATCGGTTTGGAAGTCAGTTTGATTGCTGCTGGATTTGAATCCATCGGTATCACTAACGTTACAGGTTTCGGAGTATTCCTTCAAACCATTCCATACAGGTTCTATAACATATTCATCTTAATATTCATTGTAATTTCTGCAATAACATTATATGAATTTGGACCAATGAAAGATGCAGAGAAAAAAGCCCGTAAAAGAAAAGAAAACGAAAAGGTCATTGAAGCTTCAGCTCCTGGATTTGATGAAGTCAAACCTGTTGAAGGAATTAAATTATCCATCTGGAATGCAATTATTCCTATCGGTACATTGATTATCGGTGCATTGATAGCATTCTACTGGAGTGGATACACTACTATTTTAGGTGGAGAGGATGCGGCTCTCATTCAATTAATGCATACTGCTCCATTGTCATTCAACGGTATCTTTGAAGCTCTTGCAGCATCTGATGCTTCAGTCGCTTTATTCCAGGCAGCATTGCTCGCATCAATTGTAGCTATCGTCATGGCGGTCGGTCAGAAAATACTCACAATTGAAGATGCAATATCTGAATGGATTGGCGGTATGAAAACAATAGTTATCACCGGAGTAATCCTTTTACTTGCATGGTCTCTAGGAGGAGTCATCGGTGAGGTAGGAACCGCTGATTATCTGGTTGGAGTCCTAAAAGGTGCTATTCCTGCTTTTATTTTGCCAAGTCTTATTTTCATCTTGGGAGCACTTATTTCCTTTGCAACAGGTACAGCATATGGTACAATGAGTATCCTGATGCCATTGGCAATTCCTCTTGCATGGGCAGTATGTCCTGACATGACATTCACCGTCGTATGTACCAGTGGTGTATTGACCGGAGCAATATTCGGGGATCACTGTTCACCGATTTCAGATACTACGATTCTGTCATCTATGGGATCCAGCTGTAACCATATTAACCACGTTCAAACGCAAATCTATTATGCAATATTCGTCGCAATAGTTGCTATCGTTTTAGGTTACATCCCTGCTGGACTCGGTATTCCATGGTACATTTCAATCCCAATTGCAGCTGTCGTAATGTATGTCGGATTGAAAGTTCTCGGTGAGAAAGTAGATTTCGATGAGGTAGAAACGCAAGATTCTACATGAATGGAATAATCCATTCATTTTAATTTTTTTAAGTGATTAAAATGACTAAAATCGAAATTGAACTGACAGAGGAACAGCTTAAAAAAGTTGAAATCTTAAAGGAAAACGATATTGATGTAGGAACTGCCATTGATATGCTTTTTGAAGCAAAAGAACAGTCATATCAACAGGAAGCCCAATATCTTGAAAATAAAATTAACGAAGCTAACAAACAAAGAGAAGAGCTTGAAGAACAACTTGAAAACATTAATAAGGAGATATCCGTATACTCCCAGCTAAAGGATGCAAGTTTGGATGTAGAGCAAAAACTTAAAATCCTTGAAAAGGAATATGGGGATGTCGATGAATCTTATGAAATGAAGGTTCAGGATGTTAAGCACAACATCAACTGGACTAAAGATTTCTTCAAATTCTAAACTCTTTTTTCTATTTTTTTTAAAAACTTTCACAAAATATTTTACCTAAAAAACACTAAAATAATAATATTATTATAAGGTGGTAAAATATAATGCAGAAAGTAATAAACGCACATTGTCATATCTATCCCGAAAAAATTGCATCAAAAGCCGTTGAAGGAATTAGAGATTTCTATGATTTGAACATGTCTTTAAATGGAAAGACGGATGATTTGATAAGGGATGGTAGCAGAGTAGGTGTCGTTCATTATTTGGTTCATTCTGTTGCTACCACTCCAAAGCAGGTCAAATCCATAAATGAATTCATATCAAATGAAGTAAAATCACACAATGGTTTGTTCACAGGTTTCGGAACACTTCACCCTGACAGTGATGATATTGAAGGTGACTTCAATCACCTGCTTGATTTGGGACTTAAGGGAGTCAAGCTTCACCCGGACTTCCAGCTTTTTGCCATGAATGAGAAAAGAGCATTTGATTTAGGAGAAGTGATAAATGATGGGGATGTTCCTTTAATGATTCATTGTGGAGACTTCAGATATAATTATTCAAACCCTGAACAGTTGATTCCATTTTTGGATAAATTTCCTGATATGACGATAATTGGAGCTCATTTTGCAGGTTGGAGCATGTGGGAAGATGCAACAAGACAGCTGGCCGGCAGAGAAAATCTTTACGTTGATTTAAGCTCCAGTTTATATGCGCTTTCAGCAGATACTGCAAAGGAGCTTATTCATGCATACGGTGCGGATAAGGTCTTGTGGGGAACGGACTATCCTATGTGGGATTCAGTATCTGAAATGGAATACTTTGATAAGATTGATTTGACAGACAAGGAAAGGTCTATGATTTTATATGAAAATGCAGCAAAACTTCTTAAGGTGATTTAA
>JAFUBV010000194.1 GCA_017460025.1 Methanobrevibacter sp.
ACATTATTCAAAGCAACCTTACCAGCATTACCAACAATAACCTCAAAGATAACCTGATTGCCAACAATAACAGTCCTATTAATAGCTACCTTACCCACATCCAATGCAGGAGCAACAACCTCAACACTATCATTAGAGGTTTTATTTTCAGTTTCATTAGAATTTACAATGACGACATTGGTGAATTCTCCAGTTTTATTAGTATTGAATACAATGTAGAATTTAGCAACTTCTCCTCTATAAAGAGTTTCATTATATCTAAAGCTCAAGTCACTATTTTGAATCCACAATTCTGTATTGTCGATAATATGATCAAATTCTAAAGCGTCATCGAATTTTTCATAAACTGTCACATTGTGTAATCTTTTATCTCCGGTATTTCTAACAACAATCTCAAAAGTAACTTGATTACATTATATAATAATTTTTTCTAAAGCAATTTTTTCAACACTTAAATCTGGATTAGTTGCATTTTGTTCAGGGTCAACTGGAGGTTCTTCATAAACTTCAGTAGTATTATTTGCGGTTTTATTGTCAACTTTATCTGCACCTGCAGTTACGGTATTAGTCCAATTACCCACTTCAGTTGCATTGAATATGACTGTTAATGTAGCAACCTGATTAGGATGTAAAGATTTGATAAGTTTCCATCCAGGAGTAACTGTATTAAAATCATAATACCATTCGTCAGTATCAATAAATGTTACATAAGTTAAATTTTCATAATCTGTTTCTTCAATAAATACGCCGGTTAATACTGTTTGGCCTACATTTTTAACAATTATCTGGAATCTTGTTAGATTGTTTAAAGAGACAATAGGATTTAATGAAATCTTATCAACTTTAAATTCATGAGACACAACAGTAGTATTGTTCTTGTCAGACTTATTTTCACTATTATCAGCATTTACAACAACTACATTAGTGAAATTACCAACCTCAGTAGTATTGAACACAACAAAGAAACCATGAGCCTCATTAACTGAAAACTTATTATCAAAAATCCAAGAATACTCACCAATAGCTCTCCAATGACCCAAACCATAAGCATGATCAAAAATTAAACCATCAGGAACCTGTTCACTAACCACAAGATTAGTCAAATCAACAATACCGGTATTCCTAACAATAATCTCAAAAGTAACCTGCTCACCAACACCAACAATAGGATTCAAACAAATTTTTTCAACTGTAAATTCAGGATTCACAACAGTAGTATTGTTTTCGGCAGATTTATTTTCACTATTATCGGCATTTACTACAACCACATTAGTGAAATTACCCGCCCTAGTTGTATTGAACACAACAGTGAATCCGTGAGTTACTCCAGGAGCAATATCAAAGCCATATGTCCATCTTTTTTTTCCATCTACAGTGGATTCCACCCAGAAACCTTCAGTGTTAGCATGGTCAAATATCAAACCATCATAAGAAAATTCCTCAACGAAAACATTGGTTAAATTAACCAAACCAGTATTTTTAACAATGATTTCAAAAATTACTTGTTCTCCAACAGGCACTATAGGAGTAATAGTGATTTTTTCTACATCTAATTCAGGTTTAACAACTGTAGTATTATTTCTAGTTGTTTTATTATCTGTCTCGTCACTGCCTGCAACAACAACATTAGTAAAATTACCTGCTTCAGTAGTATTGAATACAACAGTTAATATAGTAACTTGATCGATTCCAAAATTATCTTTTAAAGTCCATCTGTTTTTTCCATTGACAATTGAATGAATCCAATGAGATTGATTTAAAGCATGGTCAAATATCAAACCATCATAAGAAAATTCCTCAACGAAAACATTGGTTAAATTAGTCAGACCAGTATTTTTAACAATAATTTGGAATTTGACCTGATCTCCAACAGATACTATAGGAGTAATAGTGTGTTTTTCCACAACAAAATTGGATTCAAGAACAACGGTATTATTTGAAGCGTTATTATTGCTCATGTTTGAATCAGGAGTGCTTGAATTAACAAAGACGTTATTGGTAATTGTAGTATTGTCTACATTAATTTTTGTTATAATTTTTAAAGTGGCTGAATCTCCTTTAGATAAATCACCAATTTCCCACCTTCCTGTAGTAGGATTGTATTTGCCTTTAGAATCATCACTTACATATGAAATTTCAGATGGAAGAACATCAATTGCATATGAATTAATAGCTATATCAGGACCATTGTTTGTAACTATGATAGTCCATGTGATAGTATCACCGATGACTGATGTTTTTTGAGAAACTAACTTAATTACACTTAAATCTGCGAGTGTATTTGATTTTGTAGTGTTATTAGCTATATTATTAGTTTCGTTAGGGTCATAAGTACTGCTGTTAACAGTAGCTACATTCAAAATGGTAGTGTTTGTAATATTCACAATTGTTTTGATGTTTAATATTTTTGTATCGTTTACATTTAAAGTACCGATTTCCCATCTTCCAGTATTTTCATTGTAATTTCCATCAGCACCATTGAAAATTAAACCTGAAGGCAATTTGTCAATTACATAAGCATCACTTACATTATTCGGACCATAATTAGTAACTTTAATAGTCCATGTAATTTCATCACCTAAATTAGGGGTTTTATTTGAAACTGTTTTTTCAATTGCCAAGTCTGCAACAGGAATAATCTCAAAGTAAGTCAAGTTTGTAATGAATTTATATAATCCATCTTCAAAATGAGTTACATTTACGGAATAATTTCCTGGAAGAAGACCTCTTTCGGATACACTTGTATTACCGTAGATTCCTGTTTTTGAAGTAAAATTAATTACAACATTACCTGTTTCAAGATGGGTTACAATTATTGTAATATTTTGCAGGTCTTCACGTGAATCCTGATAAATTAGAGTACCATTTTTACTTTGGTCAACACCATCAACAGGATTAATAGTTATATTTCCAGTGTTATGTTTTTCATTGACTGATGATTCATAAGTTACATTATGGAAGAAAATATATTCGGGACTGCCGTCATTATAAATAGCATTAATAATATTATCTCCACCCCTATGAGTAACATTAATTGTTATAACAGCATCAGGATTGTAATAGAAACGTTTATTGTTAGTTACTCCGGTAATCAGATAACTCCATGCCTGATTTTCAATGAAGGTATCATCTTCAATAGTTAAGTTTTGTCCTCTATTATATATCGCTGAACCATTACGTGCTACATTATTTTCAAAATATGAATAAGAAATGTTTGAATTATTTCCTTTAATATAAATAGCTCCACCCAAACCCTGATTAAGATCATCAGTAGATGCTATAGCATGATTTGAGGTGAAGTTTGAATTAGTGATAGTAAGGTTATCACCGTGTGAGTGTATTGCTCCACCATGAACGACAGCGCTATTGTTGTTGAATGAGGAATTATTAACAAAGGTATTATCCCCAACCACATAAACTGCTGCACCGCCTTTTGAAGCTGTGTTATTTTCAAAGGTAGAATTTTCAATTACAGTATTATCACCTATAATATAAACTGTACCTCTTGAACATTCGTGTTCATAAAATTCAGAATTTATAATGGATGAATTTTCACCATGAACATAAATAGCGGAACCATTTCCATTGGTTGCATAATTATCCCAAAAAGTACAATTAATTGCCCTATTATTATTTCCTGTAATGTGAACTGCTCCACCTTCTTCGGTTCCAATGTTGTTTTTGAAAGTACAGTTAATCATTGTGTTGTAATGTCCTTCAGTAATTCCATCCAAACCGTGATCAATACCTGCAAGCATGTAAGCTGCACCCTGTTTAGCCGTGTTATTTTCAAATAAACAATTTTCAACAATGAGGTAATTTTGACTGGAACCTATAGCTCCACCTCTTTCAGTAGCGGTATTGTCAATGAAAGTACAGTTTATGATGTTACTGTGGTAATTTTCGTTGATTGCTCCATTACCGTGAACATAAATCGCTCCACCAATACCTGCGCTACAATTAATAAAATTAGAATTGAGTATATCTACCCTGTTTCCATATTCTCCGGCAACACAAATTGCTCCGGAGTGTCTGTTAGTTGTACAATTAACAAAATTACAATGGTCGAGTACTGAATTATAAGTAACCGCCATTGCGGCATATTCATAATCATTTTCATCCTCAGGTTCATAAGAATGACACTCTGTAAAGTTCACGTCATATAAGTTACTATTTCTAAATATAAAACCTGCAACTGCAAGTGAAAAATTTTCAAAGCTAACATGATTTAAATTACAATTTATGAAAAAATTCGGATACATACATCATTATAATTTTTGAAAGTTATGTCTTCAAAATTACAATTTTCTATAAAATTACGATTATTAATGGTAATTGCAGAAACATTACCTGCATTGAAAACCCCATTTCTAAAAGTTAAACGTTTGCTTGTTTGAATTACTGGAGTTCCTCCCGGGAGAGAAATAATTTCCTTTCCTTCCAAATCTATTATGTCTCCATCCCCTGCCTGATCTATTGCATTACGTACATCACTGAAGAAATTGCCATCAAAAGTTATTACATTGCCCTGTTTAAGTATGATATTTTCTTCAATGCTTAATCCCAATAAATTTTCATCAGGAATGGCAAAATTAATTTGATTAGATGTAATGCTTGGAGCATCAATTGTAGAAACATTGTTAGTTATTTGTGAAATATCTCTTGAATCGTTAACTATTTCAGCAGAATTCTGTGAAATGGCAGAATCAT
>JAFUBV010000195.1 GCA_017460025.1 Methanobrevibacter sp.
TAAAAATTACTAAAAAAATGAAAGATTTTGGGGATGATTTTGATTTCATTTCTAAAAGGACTGGCCTTAGTGTTGAAGAAATTGAAAAGATATGATATTGGTACAATTAGTTAACTATTAATATATTATTTTAATTAAGTATAATCATGAAAATATTAGCATTAAACGGAAGTCCGAGAAAGAAAGGAAACACAAACCGCATTCTGGATGAAATGATTAAGGGATGTGAAGAGAATGGCCATGAAGTTGAAAAATACTTTTTGGACAAGTTGGATATCAATCCGTGCAGAGGATGTGAAATATGCTCTAAAGGAAAGGACTGCAGATTCAATGATGATGGGACTGAAATCATTGATCAGCTGGCTGAAGGAGCTAGCTTGATTGTTTCTTCACCAATATACTTTGGTCAGATGACTGCTCAGCTCAAGACAATCATTGACAGGTTCTATTCCATTTTCAACAATCCTGACAAGAAGTTTTCCGGTAAGGTTGCAGTGATATTCACTCACGCATATCCTGGAGATGATTTCTACAAGCCATACATTGACTTGGTCTTAAAGCAGCCGTTTGAAATGAACACTGAGCTTGAATTGGTTGGTTGTCTTGAAGTAGGAGGTGTCAAATTCATAGGTGATGCAGATAAGGCTGAGGATGCTTTAAGGAAAGCTTATGAAATTGGATTGAAATTTTAGATAATTATTTTAATTCAAAGGCATAATATTATTATTTAGGTTGTGTTATTTTGTCAGAAAATTGGAAAATCTGTGATAATTGCCAACATAAAGTTAATATTAATGCTTTAAAATGTCCATACTGCAATAATGAATTTAGTGATGAGTCCACTTTAAATCATGATATCAGAGAACTTTATGAATATTGTGATTTGATTGACAGCCGTGGAGACTATTCAAAGACTCCGCTTATAGCTGAAATTAAATCACATGACATATCAATCAGAAATCTGGTACAGAATGACTTAAGGAATTTTCTTGTTTTTATTGCCTGTGAAGGCGAATCCCAGTGTGATGAAAAGCTTGAGTTCATCCATGACAATTTGGGAATTGATGCGAATTTCGATAATTTTTCCAGAATTGATTTGCCTGAATCATTTAAGGTGTTTCATGAAAATGATTTATTCCACAATGACTTTTTAAAAGACAATGATCTTGAAGGTTATACCAATAAGCTGTATGGAATCTATAGAAGTTTGGGTGATGAGTTTCTTAAATGCGGCCTCACACAGCCTAAAGCCCATGCCGTTTTAAATGAATATATGAATAATCTGGTTCACAACATCAGTCAGTTTAAAAGAAACAATTCCTTAGCTAATCGTCCTGTTGATGAAAACCGCATAAATGAGGTATTGGATGTATTGGTTAATTGTTCAAGTGTTGGTGATGTTGGAGAGGATATAATTGCGGATGCTCGCAGTTTCATCAATGCATCTGTTTCAGGAGATGACAGATATACAGCTTTTTATGATGAGCTTTCAGAAAAAAGGCCGGATGTCGTCGCTTCCATTATAATTTCAAGCAACAGCGATTATATTTTCAAGACTTCTGAAAAGCCTCCTGAAGATGTTGGAGAGGAGGTTACTTTACAGGATTTGCTTGATGAGTTAAATAAGCTTGTTGGTCTTGAAAAGGTTAAAAAGGATGTTAATTCATTAATCAATCTGGTTCAAATCAGAAAAATACGTGCTGAGCGTGGCATGAAACAGCCTCCGATGTCTCTTCATCTGGTATTTTCAGGAAATCCAGGTACTGGTAAGACAACTGTTGCAAGGCTTCTTTCAAAGATTTACTGCAAGCTGGGCATCATATCAAAGGGACATCTGATAGAAACCGACAGAAGCGGACTGGTTGGCGGTTATTTAGGTCAGACTGCAATAAAGACTCAGGAAGTCATCCAGAGTGCTATGGGAGGCATACTGTTCATAGATGAGGCTTACACTTTAGCTCCGAAAAGTCAGGATGATGCCTATGGTCAGGAAGCTATTGACACCATATTAAAGGCAATGGAAGATCATCGTGATGATTTGATTGTCATTGTTGCAGGATATCCTGATTTGATGGATAATTTCATTCATTCCAATCCCGGTTTGGAGTCCCGTTTTAACAAGTACATTTTCTTTGAGGACTACAACCCAAGTGAATTGCATGGAATATTTTTAAGCATGTGTGAAAATTCATCCCTAAAGCTTGATGATAAGGCTGATGAATATCTTAAAGGACTATGTGAAGACATCTACAATACCCGTGGGGATAATTTCGCCAATGCAAGGCAAATCAGAAATATTTTTGAAAATGTTCTGACCGCACAGGCCAACAGGTTATCAGCAGATGATGACATTACGGATGATGAGCTGATGACTATTCTTTTAGAAGATTTTGAATAATTCTAATTTTTTGTTTAACTAAAAAACATATTCTTTTTATAAAATGAAATTAAAAGTAAAATATGGAGATGTATATTATGACTGATTTAAAAGGTACTAAAACTGAAGCAAATTTACAAGCTGCTTTTGCTGGTGAGTCCCAGGCTCACACCAAATATCAATATTTTGCTGCAAAAGCTAAAGAAGAAGGTTATGTTCAAATCCATGACATTTTCATGGAAACTTCCAAAAACGAAAGAGAACATGCAAAAATCTGGTATAAACTTTTACACGATGAAGAAATCCCAGACACTATCGCTAATTTAAACGCTGCTGCTGACGGTGAAAACGAAGAATGGACTGAAATGTACAAAGAATTTGCTGAAACCGCACGTGAAGAAGGATTCCCTAAAATCGCATTCTTATTTGAAAAAGTTGGCGGAATCGAAAAAGAACATGAAGAAAGATACAGAACTTTACTTGCAAATGTAGAAAACGAAACTGTATTTGCTAAGGAAGATGAAATCGAATGGAAATGTGAAAACTGCGGATTCATTTTCAAAGGTCCTAACGCACCTGAAAAATGTCCTGTATGTGGATATCCTAAAGCACATTTCGAAGAAAGAGCTCAAAATTTTAAATAGATTTTGATCTTTTTTTTTACTTTTTTTTAATTTTTTAGAAAAACAAGAGATAATAAGAGGTGTTTTTAGAAAAAACACCTTTATTGACATATTTGAAAATTTTTTTTGGCAGATAATTTTTTTTGAATTAGAAAATTGTGGAAAACTAATTCAAATAATTTAATTTTGGAGATTGTATTAGTTTTTGACTAATAATGTTTGAAGCAATGTGTTTTGCGTTTGAAACTTTCACATCACTATTTAATAATGTAGTATGAAGTAGTATATAAAACTTTCGGAAATTTTTAGGTTAGCCTAAATTTTTAAGATCATTTTTTGCTTGAAAAAATTTCATGAAAAATAAGAGATAATAGAGGCGTTTTTTTGGCAGTAAAAACGCCTGACTTTTTTTTGGCAGATAATTTTTTGAATTAGAAAATTGTGGAAACTAATTCAAATAATTTAATTTTGGAGATTGTATTAGTTTTTGACTAATAATGTTTGAAGCA
>JAFUBV010000196.1 GCA_017460025.1 Methanobrevibacter sp.
AATTAACATTTCCCCATTATTCATTCCAATCACTAAAAAAATTATTTTAAACTATTAATATCTTTATTAATTTATAGTATATAATATTATCATTAAGTTAAATCATTTATTAACTCTTCAAGCTCTTTTTTAGATTTAGCACGTATAGTAATTCTTTGATAACCTTCAGGTCCATGAACAACAAAGTCATTATTATCAAATGATTTTGCAGGTTCGTTAACTTCAGGCCCATCATAGTTTCCAATTGGAATTTCAGTTGAATAATAATATTCCAAATTATCAAAGACATTTTTTAAGCTGAATTCGCCGCAAGCCATATTGATTAACTCGCATAATGAATTGATTCCACATGTTGCTGTGGTTAAATATCTTGTTCCATTCGGCCTGGTGTTGACTTCAATGGCATATAACTGATTGTCCTTATGGGAATACATGAAATCCATTTCAAAAATTCCGTCAGAATCAAGGTTTCGTGCTACCTTATAAGCAGTCCTTTGAATTAGGTTATTGTCCAAACCATCAATCAGACAAGGCCCGAGCTTAACTTTATTCAACGGGTGTGTACCTTCAAGAGTGGTTTCGCCCTTATAGATTGGCGGAAGAGCCACATACTCACCATTATACCCCAGCACTTCGATTGAAATTTCAGACCCCTCAATGAATCTTTCACATAATGCCTGATCAAACTCTTCAAAATAATCTTTAACATCATCCAAATCATGTGCAACCTTTATGTCTTTTCCGCCCTGTCCTTCACCTTGCTTTAAGACAACAGGAAATTCCAAAGATAACTCTTCAGGACTGTTCAATATTTGGTATTCGGGAGTTGCAACACCAATGTGCGTGTAGAATTTCTTAGAGTAGATTTTAATGGAAGTTAATTCACCTGCACGAACATCAGCCGCAATGACAGGAATTCCGTATTCTTTTTCAACCTCTTCCTTCATATGGGCAACCTGAATTAATGGAGGATCAATTCCTATTAATGGAACTATTGCATCAACGTTTTGACTGACAGCAATGTTTTTAGGACCTTCCATTCCTCTAGGCACGATAAATACTTGATCCGGCAAATCCAAATTAATAGCCTGCTCGTTTGATTCAGTCAGTATGCTTTCAATTCCTTTCCTTTTCACATAATAATCAATGTCATCATATAAACGTGACCCAATAAATAAAATCTTCATAATATCTCCTCGAATATATTAATAATTTCAATTGCACTCTTTTCAATGTTTTCAGTTAAACTTCCATTGAAATCCATTATATCTGCACCTAAAACACCTAATGAATCCTGATCGATTAATTCTAAGGATTTTGGTTCAATACCTATAAATAAAACATTATCATGATTTAAAAATTTTACAAAATAAGACAAGGACATGGAGTGTGTTGAAAGTCCGATATTTATGAAATCATCTTCATTTACAATTTGGAAATCTCCCGGATTTAATCCCATCAAGCAGGCATCAATTATAATGATGTGGCTCGGTTTTTCCATTCTGATTTTTCCGGTGAAATTTTCAGGAACTGTCTGGGCATTAATCAACAAAACATTATCCTTCAGATTGAGCTCATTTAGCTGTGAAATGATAAATGGCCCCACACCATCATCATACTTAAGCTCGTTTCCGACACCTAAAATGATTAATTTTTCATAATCTCCCAAAAAATCAATTAATTCCTCTTTAAATGAAATAAAAATCACCTACAAAATTTGGGTTTCGATAGTCTCAATACCTTGCCCCATTATATATTTTAACTTAACATTAATTAAATCATTGCATTTTACATTTAATTCATCAATTGGAATTAACAATGGTGGATTAAACATTGGCGTTGGCCCACAAACAATTTCATCGTTAAGAATTGTGACACTGGTAATCTTAATTCCATTAGCAATCCCATCAGCAATAACATTAAAATTTATATCTTTTTCAAAATTAGGATTTATTTCATCCTTAAAAATTATTTTAGAGTATTCTACAGGACGGGACAATTCTTCATATGCCGCATCCTCATCCCAATGGATGTAATGCCTTTGCATATTTACTAACTCCACAATATTGACAATGGCTTTTGGAATGATTTCGCCATCGTCCTTAAGGAATTTTCTTGCATGATTTAAGACCTGAACCTCTTCTTCATCAATCAGAGCCGTGTCAAGCATTTCACAGACTATTAAGTCGGCCTTTTTAGTGAATTCATAATTTAATGCATCATTATTTATTACTTCGATATTGTCAAAGCTTTTTAAATTATTAAAAGCACATTCATAAGCTTTAGAATCGATTTCAATAGATATTATTTCATTAAATTTCTGATTTAGAAAATAAGACAATACTCCTGATCCACAGCCCAAATCATAAGCCAAATCAGTTTTACCTGAATAATGAATAATAGCTTCAAAAAAAGCAGATACCCTGTCAGTATCCTTTAATAAGTCAAAATGATAAGAAGTGGTTTGAAATTTCATAAAAAAAAATAAAAAAATTTAGTAGTGATGATGGTGATTGTGTGAATGACCATCAGGTTCACTAAATTCTTCTCCGTTTGCAGTACTTGTTAATTTAACGTGTTCTACACCTTTGAGTCTCATAATCCTTTCGGTTAAATCACGAATTTCTGCAATATCTCCATTAACAACGACAATTTCCATACAATATTTATCAGTCATATGAATGTGCATACTTGTATTAATTTCATTTCTGAAACTGTGTTGTATTTCAGCAAGGTTTTCCATAACTCCTGTATAATGGTGATCATAGATAATTGTGATAATTCCTATCCTTTCACCTTCCATTGAGTTCATCCATTGATAACGGACAATATAATCCTGAAGTGCATCACGAATACCTTTTGAACGGGACTGATAACCTCTTTCTTTTAAAACTTCATCAAAATCAGCTAGTAATTTTTTAGGTAAAGACATGCTTATTCTCATCATAAAAATAACCCTTATTTATAATTCTTATATAATAGTTAGATTCTTAACTTATATAAATATTATTATAAAAATAGAAAATGATAATACTCCAATAATAAATTTTAAGTAAAAAATATTATTCAACAAGGAGATAATATTCCCCATCAGATTTATGGATATGTTTTAAAAAGCCTTTGTTTTCTAAAGACAATATGATATGATACATTCTAAAATTAGTCAGTTTCAAATCACCATAAAGCAAATTGCCCTCTAAAATATATTTTGACACCAAATTCTTTTCATTGACAAGAGTTTTGATTAATTCAAAAGATTCCTTTTCTTTCATATTCAGTTCCAATTCTTCCAAATCCTTTTTAGAATTAACTGTATTGATTTGCATATCTGAACTAATTAATTTTATTATGGAATCCTCAAATTCAATTAATTTTTTATTTGAAAGGGAATTCAAGACCTGAACCAAGTCATATTCGTGGAAACTTCCAGTACACAATTCATTTTTAAGAGCATTCATTGGAATTTCACTATCATATTCCACATCAAATATCCTGATTTGATTAAAAACAACTTCCTCTTTTCTGGTAATAGTAATCATATAATCATTTAACCCTGTTATAGTAATTATTTTGAATATAATAATACTTAAATTTTTGTTAAAAATTATATGGTAGTAGTTAAATATTTATTTAACATGGGAGCTGAAGACATTTTAATGGAATTGGAAGAGCTAATGAATAATTCATACATTACAAAAAATGATTTGATGATTATTTTAAAGAAATATGCTAGGATTATATCCGCTTATGACTTGATGCTTGCAACAGCCAGAATGAGAGAGGACGGCAAATTTGTTCAGGCACAATATCGTGAAAAATATCTAAAAATTTATATTAAATACTTTATAATGAGAATGAAAGAGGTTCTTGACAACAAAGATGATATGAATGAAACAATAGATATGGATGTTTTGAATAGCTCATTTCCATTACTAAAAACTACATTTGATAAAGAAAGATTATCAAAAAACGATGATGATAAGTTTCCATTGATATATGTAATCACTTCCCTTTACACGACATTCATTTTAGAGGAACCAATACATCCGGTAGGAAGTGAATTTCCCGGAAATCTTAAAGTTACACAGGATAAAGGAGTTTTCTATTGTCCTGTTAAAGACAATCAGAAAGATAATCCCAATGCAATATGCCACTTATGCTTAGCCGAGCAAACACCAAATATTTAATAATAACAAGATACTAACAATATATTAGATGATTGAAATGAAACTAGATAAAAGTTTACTATTCATATTAATTACACTATTGATTGTTGCTGGAGCGATGAGCACCGCTGCAGCCTATACAGGGACCGGATTTTCTCATGAAAAGACAATATCCGACTACAGTTCACTGTCCTTAAATGATATTTTATCAAAATACAGTGATACAAACTGCAATGCAGAAGTCAGCGGATTATGTACCAAAGTATCCGATGGAGACACAATAACTGTGGAAGGAGTTGGAAAAGTCCGTTTAGTTGGAGTAAACACACCTGAAAAAGGAGTTACAGGCGCCGATGCATCAGCCTACTTTGTAAAGAAATTATGCCTAAACAGAGAAGTCAGCTTAGACATTGACGATTCAAAACACAGCGACAAATACGGAAGAACTCTTGCAGTTGTAATCGTGGATGGGAAAAACCTGAATGAAATGCTTTTAAAAGAGGGTCTTGCTGAAATAATGTACATTCCACCAAGCGAATTTTACCCATATAACTGGGCTGGAGATGCCACGCCCGTTGCAAGCACATCTACACATACAGACACATCATCAGGATCATCAAGCGACACATCATCAAGCTCTGCCGGAACATATGTTGGAAATTCCAACACCCACAAATTCCATTACCCAACATGCTCATCTGTGGGAAAAATATCTGAAAAAAATAAGGTAACATTCACTTCAAGAGATGATGCAATAAATCAGGGCTATGTTCCTTGCAAAATATGTAACCCTTGAAAAAAAGAATAAGGAAAGGATTTAGTATTCGTAAAATCCTTTACCTGCATTAATACCAGTTTCACCTTTATCAATTTTTTCTTTAAGTTTAGCTGCAATTTTTGCATGTACTGAATCAGGATTTTTAGCTTCAGGATTCATGATGACAATATTATATGCAGTCACTAAACCTACAACATCCAAAATACGGAAAGGTCCATTAGGTGCACCTGTAGCCAACATCCATGTTTTATCAATGGTTTCAGGATCGGCAACATCCAATGCATACAACATTTCAGCAGCACTTAAAAATGGAACAAGCATTGAGTTTAAAATATAACCAGGCTGCTCTTTTTTAAGCTGTAAAGGCACCATGTTGATATCTTCTGCAAACTGAACAATTTCATCATAATATTCCTGTTCTGTTCCAGGATGTCCCATAACCTCAGCAGTGTTGTTTGCCCAGATTGTGTTTGCAAAATGCAATGCCAAATACTTTTCAGGCCTTCCAGTATATTCAGCAAAGGAGCTTGGAAGCAATGTTGAAGAATTAGTTACAATAATTGTTTTTTCTGGCAAGTATTTAGCTAATTCCTGATAGAATGCGATTTTTTGCTCAGGATCTTCTGCAATAGCTTCAATTACTAAATCTGCATCTTCAGCAGCTTCTTCATAACTGGTTGTTAAAGTTA
>JAFUBV010000197.1 GCA_017460025.1 Methanobrevibacter sp.
AACCCTATCCGATAAGCTGACAAACCTGGATACAATGTTGGCGATGAAACAGCTTCTGGGAGATTTAACAAAAACCATGGACAGGATAACTGACAATATTAACGATTTAAATCAGTGATTAATATGTCTAGAAAAAAAGAATTGCTTAAAGAATGCTATGAGGTTAATGAGAAGGAGTATTTCCGGCTAATGAAAGATGGACATAATATGGTAAGTGATTTTGAGGAATGGAAAATAATCCCTAAAAGAATGTAAATTAATAAAGTACTGAACAGTTTATTTGAAAGAGATCCATTCATACAGAGATTAATCTTTGATGATTCCTATTCAAATTTAATCGCTGATAAAAATGATGAAGGACTTATTGGTGAACTGGATAGATTTTCATTTGATCATACCTTTTCAATAAGGTTATCAAGTAATGTTAATGTTTTCGCTGCAGATACAATAAGGGGAATCATCACATTCCCGTATTTTCATAATTGGGGTCATGTGAAAAATTGGATTGATAAAGTTCCTCTAAAAAGCTTTAGCGTATATATTATCAATCCTCTTTTGATTTTCTATGGATTGGGAACCGTTGGACTTTTCCTAACTCCAAAATATTACAATGGATATTATATTGAGTTATGCAATCGCTATATTATCTGTTTAACCGGATACCCATTGTTTCTAACATTCTCCTGTAGCGAAAATGTTGAAGAAATAAACTATTGGGATTTGGAACTGTCAAAGAATAATTTCATTGAGGAAGTATATGAAAGGAGCGGGAAAGATAAGGCAGTGTTGAAAATGCTGAATTTCTGGAAAAAGAATCCTGAAGTAAGTATTCATTCAATTGAAGATAATTTTAAGGATTATATGGATGCACAGCCGTATCCTGCTTATGCTACCATCAAATTCAATACTATCAAATCCAGTAAGGCATTTAGATTGGTTCATGAGGATACACAGGAAAGCTTAGGAAATTTCAAGGAATTTTTCCTCAATGAAATCCTGAAGGCAATTCATAGTGACGATGAGTATTTTCAATTGACTGACAGGCAATTAGAGGATATATTAAAGGGCAAATATGATTTTGAAATTATAGACTAAAATGTAAATTCTTGATAAAATGACAAAGATTAATGATATTGAATCTATAATTAGGAAAATGATAAGAACTGATGAGAGTATTATGATTCAGATTATTATGCAATGATTATGAGAATACTTTAAAGAAATTAGAAGAGTTATATTCCGCTAAAACAGATTTAATTGAATCATTAGAGGATACAATGAATGAGTTTTTTGAATTAAAACAGAATATTCTTACAAGAAAGCTCAAAATAAATTCATTTAAACTGGTTCCAACACTGATAGGCTTTGAATATAAGTTTTTTATTCCAAGAACTGTTGACAGGACTTCTAGACAATATTATTGCTACATTTCAATGATGGACAGGTTAACCAGGGAATACGACAGCATTTCAAAGGTTAAGAATAACTATTTGATATTGGACATTACCTCTACTTTAAATCTGGATAAACTATTTAAAGATAGGATATGATTCTAGTTTAAACTCTATGGAGAGGATAATATGAAACAGAAATGGAAAGAAATGCAATTTGTTGAAATCTCAATGCATGAGATTTTTTGCCTACAGGACCTCTTGGACAGCGTTAAGGATGATCCTGAAAAAGTCTGGGAGATTTTTGATGATTTCCTGATGGACTGTGAAAATCAGCTGGAGCTTGACCCCGGATTTCTTAAGGAATTGATGGAGATTGATTTGGAAAAGGATTCCATCAATATTAACAATTCAGAGGATTTTGATAAACTGTTTGAAGAGGATACTCATTATAAAACCGCAAAGGATTATGTGGATTATATAATTAAAAGGAGTGTTTGAAATGTCAAAATATGTAAATTTGGAAATGACTTACTCAACATATTCAGAGATATGTGATGCAGTGGAAAGAGCAGCAACTAATGCCAAAGATTTTGATGAGATTTCTGAGTGGATTCATCTTTTTGACTTTTTAGAAGAGGAATATGACAGAGATCGTGCAAAACAGAATTCAGATTACAAGACATGGAAACTGCATGAGGAATTATTCCAGAATAAGGAAATATATCACCATCAGTATTTTCACAAGATAAAAAGTGTTTTTGATGATTATGAGGATAAGGACTTATTGGAATGGGACATTTCCGAACAGGATAAATTCCATTTGATTTGTGATTTGATTGATGTATTTAAGAAAGAGGATACAATTTGAAAAATTTAAATAATGATTTTTATAAAATTAAACATGTAAATGGATGAAAAAATGACTGATAAATCAAATATATTGTTATTCAAAGACTATAAAATTAGGTATATATGGGATGAAGAAATAGAAGAATACTTTTTTTCGGTAGTTGATGTTGTAGGAGTGCTCAGTGAAAGTAAAAACCCTAGAAAATATTGGAGTGTTCTTAAAACTCGCTTAAATAAAGAGGGTGTTGAAGTGGCTACAATTTGTAGCCAGTTAAAAATGCATGCTAATGATGGCAAATTACGTAAAACTGATGTAGCAACCAAAAAACAACTATTCAGAATCATTCAATCAATTCCATCACCAAATGCCGAACCATTCAAACAGTGGCTGGCTCATGTGGGCAGTGAAAGAATTGATGAAATAGCAGACCCTGAAATAGCTATTGAAAGAGCTATTAGTACATATAGAAAAAAAGGATATTCAGAAGATTGGATAACACAAAGAATCAGAAGTATTGAAGTGAGAAAAGATTTGACTGCTGAATGGGATAGATCAGGTGTAGAAGAAGGTCTTGAATATGCTATATTAACTAATGAAATTAGCAAATCATCATTTGGGATAACTACTGGAGAGCATAAAAAAGTTAAAGGGCTTAGAAAAGAAAGCCTTCGTGACAACATGACTAATGCTGAGTTAGTTATTAATATGTTAGGAGAACTTGCAACAACTGAAATCAGTAAAGTTGAAAATCCAGAAGGTTTTGAAGAAAGCAAATCTGTTGCTATTGATGGTGGCACTATTGCAGGGAATGCTCGAAGGGAATTAGAGGCAAGAACCGGAAAAAAAGTTGTCAGCAGTAAAAATGCTAAAAATCCAAAATTATTGGATGAAAAATTTCTGAATTAAAACATTAATAAAATGGAATGTTAATATTTAATAAGATTGTAAATGAAAAGAAAGTTGAAAAACTTTCTATTCATTGATATTACAATTTAAATCTGTTTTTTGAAGAATTTATCATTTATTTTAAAATAAATTTTTATTCTAATTTAAATATGGGTGAAAAATCTTGAGGTAGATAATATGGCTATTCATCCCAATTATTGGAAATTTAAGAGAACCATCAAAGAACTGAAAGAAAAGAATAATAGATGTTTTATTTGTGGGTCTAGTGAAAATATTGTTCCTCATCACTTAAAAAAGGTAAAGCAAACAAGTGATGATTACTATAATAAAAATAATATTATTTTATTATGTGATGACCATCACAGAGAATATCATCATAAATATCCTCAAGTTAATTCTAAAACATTTTGTGAATATATGAGAAACTGGCTGATTAAGGAATATAATAATTATGATGAAATAGAATTTAATAAACTTAAAAAGGAAAATAAAGCCATAAAAAAGGTCAATAATAAATTAAGAAATCATTTAAAAAAAATTACATATTAAGGTAGTATATATGAAAATAGATTATATTGAAATGGTGGATTATTTTTGCGCCATTATCAATGATATCCAGAAAGTACAGGAAAAAATAACTGATTGGAAATAGTATGAAGAGCCTGAGCCAATTGAGGAGTTGCTAAAAAAAGCTAAAAATGATGAGTTTCGTGGTATACAAGCTTTGATAGGTCTTTTTATCTAACACCTTGTAAAATTATTCATTGAATTTGATTTTTCGACCGCAGATTTCCTTTTTTGAATAACAACTTTGACATATTGGCATAATCAATATATTGTCATTTTCACGAATATTTCAGATATATTTTCTGTGAGTTCTTGTCATTAATCATTATTCAAATACTCTGCATATAATGAACTTTGAATCTTTCGAAGTCCATAATGCTGAAGTGTCTTTTCAATATTTTGCGAGTTTGTTTTGAATTTACAATCAAAACTTACTATCATGTACATAAATTAATTTATATCATTCAAGGTTTTAATTCTTTGATTTTTCAAACAGTTAACTTTAAATACTATGTTGCAATGAAAGCAATTTTACAAACCTACTACAATATTTTAAAGCCACTACAATGGAATAAAACTTAAATACAATGAGTACAATACTAATTACTAACTAAAATGTAATTTTTATTCCAAAATTTTAAATTAAAGAAAAATTTATTGGAATAATTTTTAAATAAGAAAATACTTTAATAAAAAATAAGAAAATACTTTAATAGAAAATAAGAAAATACTTTAATAGAAAATAAGAAAATACTTTAATAGAAAATAAAAAAATTATACATTTTTTAATAGCGGTGCTAATATGTCCTCAAAGTATTTAAAAAGAAAAATTGATGAAGATTTAGAAAAATATTTACAAATGATTGGTGCTGTTTTAATTATTGGCCCAAAATGGTGTGGAAAAACAACAACTGGAGAACAACATGCCAAAAGTATATTGAAACTTCAAGACCCTGATAATATTGAATCTTATTTAATGTGGGCAGACATACAACCATCTAAATTATTGGAAGGTGAAAAGCCTAGATTAATTGATGAATGGCAAATTGCACCAGTTTTATGGGATGCAGTAAGAACTAGTGTTGATAATGTATCAAGTTACGGCTTATACATATTAACTGGTTCTACTATAGTTGATGAATCAAAAATTATGCATACTGGCACCGGACGAATTCACAGATTAATTATGAGACCAATGAGTTTATTTGAAAGTGGAGATTCTAATGGAAAAATTTCATTGATGGAATTATTTGATAATCCTGAAATGGATATAAATGGAATTCAATCTGATTTAACTATGAATGAACTCTTTTTTGTAGCTTGTAGAGGAGGTTGGCCAAACACAATAACTCAAAATAATGATGAAGGGAAATTAATGGTGGCTTATAACTATTTAGATAATATTTGTGATACTGACATTTCTACAATTGATAATATTAAAAGAGATTCTGATAAAGTACGAACTATTTTACATTCAATTGCTCGGAATAATTCAACATTGGTGAAAAATAAAACCTTACTAGATGATGTTAGAGCAAATTTTGATATTGGTGAAACAACATTTTATTCATATATTAATGCATTAAAACGTTTATTTGTAATTGAAGATATTAAAGGATGGGCACCGAACATACGGTCAAAAACAGCAATGAGAACAGGTAATAAAAAAGTATTTATTGATCCATCAATAGCAGTAGCTGCATTAAATTTAAGTCCAAAATCATTTGATACGCCGGATGGATTAAAAACTTTTGGTTTTATTTTTGAAAATTTATGTATTCGTGATTTAAGTGTTTATACCAGTTCTTTGAAAGGAAAAATTCGTTATTATCACGATGATGCTGGAACTGAAATTGATTGTGTTGTTCATTTAAGAGATGGAAGATATGCATTAATAGAATGTAAATTAGGAAAGAAAAAAATTGAGGAAGGAGCAAAAAATTTACTGAAAATTAATAAATTAATTGAAAAAAATAAAGAAGTTAGAAATCCTGAATTTTTAGCTATTTTGACTGGTGGAAAATTTGCATATACTCGACCTGATGGTGTGAAAGTCATTCCAATAGGATGTTTGAAATAGACTTATTAATTGTTGTAAACCTACTTTTAAAAAATATTATTCCTTAAAAATAATTTTGTTGATAATCTTACAAAAATTTCTGTAACTTATAAGTTACAGAATTCATATTTTTTTTGTAAATGTGAAATACCTTATCACATCACTTCAACGAAAAAAATTGTATTAACTTTTATAAACTTTTTATTACAAAATCAAAATTTAAGAAATCACCATTTTGAAACCACTTGATGTATATGTATTACTTCACTTACAATATTTCCCTAGAAACTCCAAAATTATCCAAATTTTATATATAAAAGAAACGTATATTTTATGTAATAATATACGTTAAAGGCAAAAAGATACGAAGTCTTTATATATTAAAAAAATCAATGTATAATCAAGGGTTTGAGTAAAGAAATTTAGGAGGCAAAATGCTTATGATAGAAGTTGATGAGCTAACGGACTACCTAGATGAATACTTAGAGGAAAAGCAAGAGGTAAAAAACTTAACTAGCGAAACAATAAAAAAACAGACATTCAATATATCCAAATTCATCGAATATCTTGAACAGGAAGGAATAGATGAATTAACAGATAAAAATATTAAAAAACAGTTAAGACATTATCGTAGATACTGTTTAAAACAGCGTGGAAACAAAAGAACCACAGTAAAAACATATATGATGAATATTTTGGAATTCATCAACTCAGAAGATGTTCAGGAAGAAATTCAACATGATCCTATCAAAATGAAGGATATTATTGAAGTAAAAGCAGAAGATCCTGAAACTGCAAAAAAAAGAATTGAAAAAATATCTTTAACTTGGCCACAATCCAATTTTTTCTTAGATACAATCGAACAAAGCGGTAATAAACGTGATTATGCAATTTGCAGAACATTTATTGATTCTGGAATGAGGTTAAAGGAATTGGTATTGTTAGATAAAACTGATATTCAAGTTCCTTTGAATGACGACGGATTTTATGAACTGCCTGATGATCATAATGAAGTAATTGAAGTTTATTTACGTGCAGAAACCACAAAAGGTGAGTTAAAAGACAGAACAACCTTCATTACTTATGATACACTTGAAAGCTTAAATGAAATGATGGACAGTCGTATTAAAAAATTAAGAAAAAAGACAAATGGAGTGTATAAACCTATCATTCAGAGAAATAAAGCCAAAGCTGAAAGGACACGTCAGGAACTGTTCACCAATATGAAAGGAACCAGAATTGGAAAGCGTGGAGTACAGGATCTGATTAAAAAACATGCTCGCAGATGTGATGAAAGAATTGCTGCAGAAGGAATAGATTGCCCTATAGATTACAGTAAAAGTGTTAGTGTTCACATTCTAAGACACACAGCACTGTCTCATTTTGCTGAAATACTGACTGTTGCAGAAGTACAATCAATTGCAGGACATTCTAACTCTCAAACAACTGATAAGTACATCCACATTGACCGTGAGCAAATGAAACAAAAATTAAAAATCAACAATAATAAATTTAATTAATTTTTTAAGCTTAATACAAAAATAAATTAATTTAAATACTATATTAATCTAATATATTAGTGTTATAATTTAATTATTGATTTATATGAATTTAAGAAAAAAGATTTTTGTATTAAGTGTTTTTATAATTTTTATCAGTATATGTGGAGTTTATTCTACTTTTAATCATCAAAATGCTGATGCAATGCCTGTTGTTTCCAATGAAACTGATGAATTTGGGTGTTGTTCTATAGTTTTACAGTTAGAGGGAAATGATACATTAATGTCATATAGACGTGATTCAAATGTATCAGCTGATGTTTTCATAGAACAGGTTGATTGGCATGGAATTCCAGCAATAAAGCAATATAAGACTGATTATGGTTATTTCAATCATGTTATAGTTACTAATGACGGTTGGGTTATTGGACTTGGCGGAATTGATGACGGTAAAGACAATCAAATCTGCGAAAATATAACTGCTCAAATGATTACTAAAGACCACAGCATATCTAAAAAAGCATTAAAGAAAATCCAAAACATCAAAAAACCATATGGAAGAGGGCACGTAGTTATTAAAGCTCCTAATGGAAATTATGGTTTTGCAACAACTAATAAATTAAAAACTGGTACATTAAAGCCAGGACAGTATATCTCAATTCCTAATGATTATTCATTGTCCAGAGGAGGAAATCTTTCCTTAAAAATCGATGATAAGATTAAAGCAATGAATGAATTGGCTCAATCTGATTTATATGGCCTTGACAGGCGTGAAATCATTACTTATGACTATCATGTAGGAGAAAACGGAAATACAACCGATATTTATGTTTCAAATGAAGACGGATCTCTTGTAGGTGCTGATTATAAAGACTGCATTGACAATGTATGCTTTAATAATACAACCATTAAAGGAAAGGACATCCCTATAGCTCCAGATTATAAAAAAATAGGATCTATTACATTTGAAGAAGAAAAATCAACTGCTGATAATTTAGTTATACTATTAGTCATTGTTGGTTTTGTAGTTTTCGTCGCAATATTATTCTTCGTCGTATTAAAATTTGTAAGATACATAAGATATGGTATTCGACGCTGAAATTTATTAAATTTCATGAAAATTATTAAAAAAGAGTAAAATTTGAAGAAAATACTGTATTTCACTAGCTTGATATATATGAAGCAGTTAATTTAAAGTATTTTCTTAATATTACTTGAGTATTAGTGGTAAAATATGAATAATACCAACTTTCTGTATTTACAGAAATATTGAAATGTATATTATCCATAAATATGGAAATACAGAAATATGTATGATAAGTATAATTATACTTTACATATTATCTGTAAATATCTACTACAAGTATTAATGGTAATAATATATACATACCCATTATAACTATTTTTATATATTTGCCTATTAGTATATATTTAAGGATTATATACGGAAATACTATGCCGACTACTTCTTTTTTTCACTAAGGGAATTTAACTATAAATAAAGCTTAATTTGAGCTTATTTTTATAAAATAACATCAATTAATTGATATTTAATTAATTTGACATAAATATAAATTAAATATACATCATATAATATTAATTTATCTGTTATAGTATAAATAGATGTAGCATTATCCTTATTTTTATAAATTTTAATAAATTTTATTAATTTTTATTATTTTTTTATAAAATTCAGATCCGAAATTAGCCCAGAAATTACCTCAAAATTAATCTTTTGATAATAATATTTTAAGAAAATGTTGTATTTCAATAACTACATATATATGTAATAGTTTAAATTTACAAGTTTTTTCTGATAAAAAATAGTATTTTTTGGAATCATTACCATATTGCACAATGAAGTCAATATTCTGCATACAGCAAATGATTTGAAGTTAAACTTCAATAATATTTTAATGTTCTATATAT
>JAFUBV010000198.1 GCA_017460025.1 Methanobrevibacter sp.
TATGAGTTTGATTCAAGAAAATATCTGAAAATATCAGTAGTTTTAGGTTCACTCACACTGATTGCTGGAATACTTTTGGAAGTCTTGTTCAGACACCAGATGGGAATTGACCTGAACACAATTTTCATGACAACACGAAACAGCATTTCATCAACAAGCATTCTACATACTCACCTGTTGAAGTCCATTTTCGGCGAAGTCATAACCAATATAATGGGTCCATTCATTGAAAGTGAAATCAATACTGGCGTTGGTCTATATCCATACATTCCAGAAATCGGAAAATTAATAATCATATTGCTGCCGATATTGTTCATTACGTTATTATTGTCCGTTAGAAACAAAAGGTTCGTTCAAACATTTCTATTGTCATTTTTTGCATCATGTCTGTTAATTGGTGCTTTGGATGGTGGAATGTTTTCAACTCCTGCAATAACAGGAATATGTGGAGCATTCTTAATATACAGAAACGGAATATGCATTGAACAACTTGTTGATTACATCATCACACACGAAAAAATATGTGATAACTGCAATATAATACCCCCATTTAAAAATAAAAAGGATTTGGTCATAGTTTTAATAAAAAGATATTTACCATATATCGCAGCAGCACTTATAATACTTTTAAGATTATCTATTGCTATAATTGGTGCGAATACAGATTATTATGAAGTTGATATTGTAAATCCGATAGAAAATCTTGAACTGGATGATTTTCCTATAGAAAACATCACACATGAACAGAACAAAACAATATACATCATGAATTCAGATTACAATGAAATGGAATTACTCAATGATTTAAAGATACCTCTGAATAATTCATGCGATTATTATACTGTCTCATGGAATATTTTCTCATATTTAAAGCCTAATCATCCGTAAACCAATACATATCAGGAACTTAAAAACTAAATTTTTAAATATTAAAAATAAAATATAAACTAATATGATTTTAAGCATTGTTATTCCAACATATAATGAAGAAGAATACTTGCCGGTGCTTTTGGATAGTATAAAAAAGCAAAACTTCGACGATTATGAAATCATCATTGCGGATGCAAATTCAACAGACAGAACCCGTGAAATAGCTGAAGAATACGGTTGCGTTATTGTTGATGGGGGAATGCCAGGTGTTGGTAGAAATAACGGTGCTAAAGTAGCAAAAGGAAAATACATCTTATTTTTAGATTCTGATTTAAAACTTACCGATGATTACTTAAGAAATGTAATTTATGAATTTCAGATGGAAAGGCTTGGAATAGCAATCACACAAATGAAACCGTTATCCAAAAAATCAGAAGACCAAGTGCTGCATACATTAGCCAACTACTTCATGATCAGCGTTGAAAAAATCAAGCCCCACGGTGCAGGATGTTATGGAATAATAGTTAAAAAGGAATTACATGACAAATGCGGCGGTTTTAATGAGGAGCTAACATTTGGTGAAGATAGCGATTACATCAAACGTCTAGGGAAAGTTGAAAGATTTAAGGTTTTAAGAAACGCTAAAATCGGTGTGTCAACCAGAAGACTTGAAGAGGAAGGAATCGAAACCCTGATACAGCAATATGGAAAAAGTACATTTAATGATTTCATTGGCAGAACCACAGACGCAGAAGACCTGAATTATGGTTTTGAACACGGAAAAGAACATTTGAGTAAAGACAAAATGGACAATATTGCAAAAGAATCTGAAAGAATAAGTAAAATGTTTGAAAATTACGATAAATCCGCCGAAAAAATCAACACTGCAAAGTCATATTTCAAAAGAACAAAATCCAGAAAGAACAGGGATAGAAAAAGAGTATTCTACTGTGTCTGCGGAGAAGGAATGGGACATGCAATAAGATCTGCAGTGATAATAGACAGAATTAAGGAAAAATATGACGTTTATGTATTTTCACATGACAGAGCATATGAATATCTAAACGAAAAATTTGATCATGTTTATAAAATTGGAGGATTCAATACAGTTTACATTAACAATAAAGTAAGCAACAGAAAGACATTGTTAAGTGCATTGAAAAGAAATCCGACAAATATCAAAATAGGATATCAGGAATTATACCAGAAAGCCAGAAAATTATCTCCTGATGTTATTGTTACAGATTTTGAGATTTATGCTACAATGGTATCCAAATTGCTTCAAATACCATTGATAAGCCTGGATAATATACATATGATTACTCAAACATCCATTGATTATCCAAAACACCACCAAACTGAAATGCTTAAGGCAAAAGGAGTAATTAAAGGTTATGTTGTAAGGCCTAAATTCCATATTCTGACTAGCTTCTTTTTCCCGAAAGTAAGGCCTGGAAAGAATGCTGTTATTTATCCACCTGTAATTCGTGAAGAGATTTATAAATTAAAACCAACAACTGAAGATCATATTGTGGTTTATCAAACAAGTAAGGAAAGTATCAAACTTGTTGAAAGATTAAAAACACTTGATGAGAATTTCATCGTTTACGGATTTAATAAAGAGGAAATCGACGAAAACCTTACTTACAAGTCATTTAATGAAGACGAATTCTATGATGATTTGGGAAGCGCAAAGGCAGTTGTTTGTAATGGTGGATTCACATTCATATCCGAAGCAATAAGTCTTAAAAAACCTATTTACAGTGTTCCTGCAATCGGAAACTTTGAACAGACATTAAACGGATTTTATGTTCAGAAGTTAGGTTATGGAGAATATCATGAAAACATGAGTCCTAAAAAACTCAAATTATTCTTAAAAAGACTTGACAAATACCAAAATAAATTAAATAAAGTGAAAAAATACAATAA
>JAFUBV010000199.1 GCA_017460025.1 Methanobrevibacter sp.
AAAAAGTTATAAAAAAAATAATAAATTAAAATTGAAAAAAATTAAATAAAAATTAAAAAAAAGTAGAAAAAAGAAAAGAATGAACTTTTCTCTTAAAAATTTTAAATTAAATCAACAGCAGTTTTTATCGCTTCATCCATTTTTTCGGCGTTTTTACCAGCACCCTGCGCTAATGTAAGACGGCCTCCACCGCCACCACCTAAAACTCCTGCTGCAGTTTTAATTATCTCATTGATTTTTACTCCTTCATCAATAGCCTTTTGAGATGCCGCACCAACAATTTTACCGTCATTGTTACCCATAATTACAACATCCGCTTTTCCGTTATCAGTGAAGTCAGTGGCTATTTTTTGAAGTTCCTTGAAGTCACCATCAATCAGTTGATTTACAACTTTAAGACCCTTGATTTCAACAAAATCATCTGCCAGAGTGTTCATTTTCAAAGAAGCAATTTCAGATTTCAATTTGTCAATTTCGTTTTTCTGTGCTTTCCATTCAGAGAAGAATCTGTCACAGGTTTTTGGCAATTGATCATTATCAACTTTAAATATTGATGAACTTTCACGCAAGATTTCACCATCGTGCTGCATTGAGTCAATAGCTGCAAGACCTGCTGAGAAATCAATTCTTTCAACTCCATCCTGAACTCTTTCAGTCTTATTGATTTTGATTGGTCCGACAACCCCTGTTCTTAGGACATGAGTACCTGCACATGCCTGAACATCAACTCCAGGGATTTTAACTACACGAATCATTTTACCTGGAACAATACCTCCCTGGTAAAGTACAAAACCATACAATTCCTGAGCCTCATCTCTTGTGTGGAACTGAATATCCAAATCAATGTTTTCCATCACATATTCATTAGCTAATTTTTCAATTTCATTCAGCTCTTCCTGTGTGATACGTTTGTAATGTGACAAGTCAATACGTGCTCTTGTAAGACCATTTTGAGATCCTGCCTGCCAGATATGCTGACCTAATACTTTTCTTGCAGCTGCAATGACCAAGTGTGTTCCAGTATGGTGGCGTGCAAGAGTTATTCTTCTTGTCCAGTCAATTTTACCTGTGGCTTTTTGACCAACAACATCATCTGTTATGTCTCCATCTACATGATGCAATACAACATTATCAATTTTTTCAGCATATGGTATTTTAACTGAATTTCCATTAATGGAAACTTCACCAATATCTGAAGGTTGGCCTCCTCCTTCAGGATAGAATGTAGTTTTATCAAAGACCAAACATTTCTTACCATCTTTTTCAACCAATCCCAAAACTTCAGCTTCAAATTCTTGTTGGTAGAAATCTTTATAGAACAATAAATCAGTTTCAGGATAATCTACTTTGAATGAAGATTTTTTATTGCTTGTATCTTTTTCATGTGCTCCTGCAACCTGAGTGAAGAAGTTATCCGGAACATTAACTGTGAAATCATCTCCTGCCATCTCAACAACAGTTTCAGGAGGAATTCCATGAGCATCATATAAGTCTATTAACATATCAAGAGGCATTTCAGTTTTTCCTTCTTTTTTAAGTCTTTTAATGGATCTTTTAACGATGCTCCTACCCTTTTTAACAGTAGCAGCATAACGTTCCTCTTCCAAAGTAATGATGTTCATGATATGTTCTTCAGAATCACGAATTTCAGGATAGAATTTAGATAGGAAATCCAATTGTATTGCCATTACATCAGCCAATGATTCCTTCATGTTCAACTCTTTCATGAATCTGATTGTTCTTCTTAAAACCAATCTGGCCAGATAACCTTCCTTAACATTTGAAGGAATAATGCCGTCGGCAATCATGAAAGCCAAACATCTTGTGTGGTCTGCAATGATATAGATTGCTTCCATAGGTTCTGCTGCTTTCAGGTATTCCTCTAAGGATAAATCCAAACTGTCTGCAACCTGTTGTCTTAACTCTTTCAAGTCACCGATATCCTCAATATCCATCATTCCGGCAATTTGGGCATTTCTTCCCTGGATATCCTCATTGATTTCAACCCCAGTTAACTCTTTTAACTTATCCACAACCGGAGCGAAACATGCATCATAAGCCGTTGGAGTTCCTTGTGAAATCCATGCAATACGTTCAAGTCCGTAACCTGTGTCCACAACCTTGATTGGGATTTCCTTTTTATCTCCGTTTTCAAGGGTTTCATATTGTATGAATACCAATGTTGCAAGTTCCACTCCCCTACAACATACTTCATAACAAGGCCCTTCGTTACCTCCACCACTCCACCAGGATTTGATGAAAGTAATCTCTTCGGTGTTAATTCCGATATGTGCAAAGAACTCATGACAAAGTCTTATGGTTTCATCTTCCCAGTAAATAAAATCATCTTCCTTATTAATTACTGTGTGAGTTCCCATTGTAAAACAAGTCATATGACGGCCTGTTCTTCCAACATTGTCAACATCATTAAGTCTGATTGAAGGCTGAGCCATTTCAATTGGATTTGCAGGAGGTTTTACAAGACCGGAAGTAATCCAAGGCTGGAAACAGAAAATGGATGCTCCAACTAAAAATACATCATCTCTCCATCTTTTAGCAAGAACAGGATATCTGTGGACATGTGTGTGTCCTTCACTTTCTAAAAATTCTCTAAAGACCTGTTGGATTTCATATAAGTTGTATGGTTTGTCTGTTGCCGGATTTGCAATGAACTCATACTCATCACATGGAGCATCCCCACAAGTGTCTCTATCAACTTGAGAGTAAAACTCCTGTCCACAAGTCTTACATGTTTGTTTTTTATAACCTAATTTATCAAAAATTTCTACCATTTTAATCATTTTAAAAGATTGATTAGTAAAATGTATGTTTTTTATAGCTTAAATAACTTTCAAAATTAGCGAAAAATTAAGTTGAAAATTTATCTTAAAAAATAGATTGTGGTATTGATTAAAAATTACGATGGTTAAACAGTGAAAAAAAAGAAATAAGGTGATAGATTTAAAAAATCTATCCGAATAAAGCACCTAAACCAGCTGCTGCTGCTTCTTCTGATGCTTCTTCTTCTTCC
>JAFUBV010000200.1 GCA_017460025.1 Methanobrevibacter sp.
TTTGACAATAATTACAACCAACATTAAATTCATTTTATTCTCAATTATTTCATGGTCTGTAACTTATATCATCACTTTCCTTTTATGGCAATTGAACGTATGGGGTGGTGGTGATGTAAAATTATTCTCATCCATTTCATCAGTTATACCATTTGGTGTAAATACATCATTTTTTAATATTTCGCCAGTATTGTCATTTTATCCTTTTTCATTTACGGTGATGGTAAACAGCATTCTGGTTTCATTTCCATTTTTGATAGTATTGCTGATTTATATGATAAATAAGAATAATGTCTTTGATGAAAACATTGAAGTCTTTAAGGGATTTTTCAATTATAAAAGCCTTAAAATACTGATAGATTCAAGCTTCAACAAGCACATCAATATATCCGAGTTAAAGGAGGGAATGATGGTAAATGACTTTTTCTTTGACGATGAGAGGATTAAGGAATTGATTGAAAGTAATAGGGATACTAACCTGAAGGTTTTCAAAAACAATGATTCGATTTCCAGGTACTACTTTAAGACAGTGACCGCAGGAGGCATTACAAAAAAAGACATGTATCTTTTAAAGATAATGAATGCTCAAAAAATAATATCAAATCAGATTTCCGTTAAAATGGGCTTTCCTTTTGTTCCCTCAGTTCTTTTAGGACTGATAATAGCAATTTTTTATGGGGATCTGTCAATGATGATTCTAAACAACATAATTTTTGAGATTTAAATGATGGATAATAAAGGACAAATTTCATTGGAATATCTTTTGATATTTGCAATATCATTAATTCTTCTAACAGCGTTCACTCTCCCCTTGGCTCAGATAGCTATTGAAAAAACAAGTGATGTTTCAAATACTCTAAATGCAAAAGGTGAACTTTCAAAACTCTCTGATGCGATTAGCCAGGTTTACAGTGAAGGTCATGGATCAAGGCATACGGTTCATTTGGATGTAAATAAACCAATATATGTTAAAATAACGAATGCATATATCTCATCTTCCATAAAGTTAAGTGACGGGAAGTCGAAAACCTTAACCTTGAATCATAATTCAAACCTTGCATCTGGGGGAATCAGTCTTGACAAAGGTGAAAATAAAATTATAGTGGAATGGCCGATTGGTGAAGAAAAAATGAATATCTACAAAAAATATTAATCAAAACTTATTTAATGGTAATAATTTAAATAATTAATTATATTTAATTAAATGAGTGATTAAATGGACATTATTATTACTATAATTTATCTAGTATTGTTTATTATAATGATGGTATTTGTCTTTTCAATAGGTATGTTAAGGCCATTCATGCCTAAAAAGGAAATTGCATTAGTTTTAGTTGTTGCTTTTTTCATCGGCGCTTTGGGTGGGGCTTTTTTCCTAAGTCCAATCTATTCGGACATGCCTGAGATAGCCAGTTCATTTGAAAAGGCACTTCCCGGAAATGAGGAAACGTTATATCTTGATGTTTCATCTTCAACTGATATTAATAAGCTGAGAAGTGATTTGTCAAACATCGACGGTTTTAAATCTTTAGAGGAAACTGGAATCACGATACCTCTGTGGAAATTCTCTGATAGTGAATATGAATACTTCAATTATGCTGTAGGTAATGTGGATTCACACTTTAAAAATTATACTGTAAACAAAACTGACGGAAGCATTTACATTGCTTTGGATAACTACTCTTCATCAGAAGCTTTAAAATCATTTGCCGATTGGTACAAGCTGGTTTTCGGCGGACCGATTTCATATGCCCAGGTCCATGCAAAAGTCATCATATCTTCCTCTGCACTTGATCAGGTTGAAGAATATCTTCTTTCAAAAGGTATTGTGGCTTCATCAATTGACGGATCTGTTCAGTCCAGTCTGGACAATGCCAATGCATCAATGATTTCAAATACTGAATTTACATTGGTCTGTGGTGGCATAGGTCTTGTTGTTGGTATTTTAGGTCTTTTCTTTGATTCATTTGTTGTTGGAAAAAGAAGATTTAACAGATTTTTAAAAACTAAAAAGAAAAGATAAATATGAAAGTTGCAGTATTGTTTTCAGGCGGAAAAGACAGCACAATGGCTGTTTACAATGCTTTGGAAAATGGTGAGGATGTGGAATATCTGCTTGCTATGAAGTCAGCCAATGATGAGTCATACATGTTCCATGTTCCGAACATCCACCTCACTGATTTGCTTGCAGAGGCGATGAATATACCAATCATCAGCATTGAAACTGCAGGCATTAAAGAGGCGGAACTTGAAGATTTGAAAAGGGGTTTTGAAAAACTTAAAAGTTTAGGCATTGAAGCTATCTACACCGGTGCACTTTACTCTGTTTATCAAAAATCAAGGATTGAAAAATTGGGTGATGAATTCGGACTTGAGGTGATTTCTCCATATTGGCATGTAAATGAACTTGACTATATGAGACAAATCGTATCTTTAGGTTTTAAGGTAATAATCAGTGGTGTTGCAGCATATGGGCTTGATGAAAAATGGCTGGGCAGATTAATCGATGATGAATGCATAGACGATTTACTTAAGCTTAATGAAAAAGTAGGCCTCAACATTGCTTTTGAAGGTGGAGAAGCCGAAACCCTTGTCATCGACGGACCAATCTTCAATAAAAGAGTAAAAATATTAGAGGATAAAAAGCAGTGGCATGTAGACAGCGGTTTATATATTATTGAAAAAGCAGTTTTAGAAGAAAAATAATTAGATATTATATTCTTCTAAAAATTCATTTATTTGTTTTAAGTAGGAATCCAAATCACTTTCATTAATTATTATCTTGTTTGAAAGGGAAATTACATCACCAATTCCAAAATCAAGTTCTCTTTTATCTCTTGATGTGAATGTTTCATAATCTGTCGTATCATCTTCCCTTTGTCTTGATTTTATTCTCTCGAATCTTATGTCGGGATTTGCGAAAACTGAAAGTATGATAAAATCATCGAAGTTTTCCTTAAACAGATTAACTTCAAACAGGCTTCTGATGCCTTCCACTATAATTGATGATTCAAAACCGTCCTCTCGGATTTTTTTGATTTTTTCAACGGTCAGCTCAGCAACAATGTTTTCTCCATGTTCCTTTCTTAAATTCTGAGCAGTATCCTTTGTTGATTCTCCACGTTTTTTGGCTTCTTCGCGTATGATGTCTCCCATGCTTACAATCATGGCTCCTTTTTCGGCAGCAGTTTCAGCAACGAAACTTTTTCCAGATCCAGGCATGCCTGATATTCCCATTACTCTCATTTTATATCCTCTTTGATTTTAAATAACTCCAATGATTCTTTTAGATTAGCTTCATTGTCAAATTCTTTTATCATTTCTTTTAAAAAGTCTTTATCCTGTGATTTCAAGTCTTCAGCTATTTTTGTCATGAATGGCACTGCACGAACAACATTATCTACAATGGACACATCAGACATTTTTGATGTTCTGGATAATGGATTTAAATCAATGGTAATAATGTTTTTTCCACTTTTAGATAATATTTCTGCCCTGTCGCCATCTTCAAGAGGTACTAATATTGTATCTGCACTGTATATTCCACTTTTACTTGCAGAAGCCCTTGGATTTTTAATTTCATTTATATACATTATTTCATCGTCATTGCTTCCGAGTATCTCAGGATAGCCATGATCTTTGTAGAGTTTTGTGATTTTGTCAACTCTTTCATCAGTTCTGTAAAACAGGTTGATTTCGATTTTTGCATTCACTGCCTTTGCAAATTCGATTATTTCATCTATAGCCAAAGCAGTTGTATTTCCGTTAACTGATATTACAGGATTTTTTGATAAAATCATCAGTGCTACAGTCACATACATTGCTCTTTTTGCAGGCAATGTGGTTTTTTCGCCAAGCAAATAATCGAATGCTTCGCCTCTTCCGTGAGCAATCATGGCGGAGTCTGCAAGAAGACCCTCTTTGGAAGCTTTAACAATTTTATCTCTTAATACTAAAGATTCATAACGTGGATGAGCTTTTGATAACATATGTTTCCTCTTTATTTTAACTCAATATTCATTTGTGCCAGATAACCAAGCAATGTGGTTATTATTAAAATTATAATTGTCATGTAAACTATATGGAATGGGTAGTTTGAAATTAATATGTTTGAATTGTTTGGAATCACGAAAAATATCAAATCACATATTATGTCTATTATTGAGAATAATATTCCTCCTTTGATTCCTTCAATAACTTCATTTTCATTGAAATTTCTAATATAAAGTATCCCAAAGAATCCTGTTACAACGATAATGCTTAAGGGAACTATAATGTTCATATATACAATATTTTCAATCACGACCGGCTGAAAAATATTGGAAATGATATATGTTAAAAGCCATATTAAAATTCCGTAGATTATCCCCAATTTTAGTTTCATACATTTATCTTTGTTAAAAAATTAATATAAATTTTTCTTTGATAATATTTATTTGATAAAAAAAGTAGTGTTTTATGGGATTTTAGGCAGGTAATGGGCATTACCTACCTAATCACTTGTTTGACAAGCTTTTTTTAGAGAAATGAATTTTAAAGTTTGGCTGTTTTAATCTACATCTCTAGCTACTTTCGTAGCCAATTAAATATTATGTATCTTTTAATATATATACTTGCTTATAATTTATAAAAAATCAAGTAAACTTTATTGAAAATTTTTATATTCAACATATTATATAATAAATAATTGATGCGAGACTTAGAACATGAAAATTACATGCTTAAATCAATACTGGAGAGCTCTCCAAGTTCACAAACTTTTCCCTTTGATGAGTATAAAAAGGTTTCACCAGCTTATTTCAAAGATTTAAAAGAACAGCTATTAATTAAATATCAGGATAAAAAATTAACTGATATTAAGGGCAGTAAGATTATAGAAACGACTTAGGGTGAGACATTAAGCATAGTCCAGAAGGAAAAGATAAATTTTGATTTAGCTGAAAATAACTTTAAAAATCAAATGAATCATAATCTGAAGTTACTTCCAAAAATTGGTATAAAAACAGAAGAAAAATTAAAAAAACAGGGATATGCAACAATTGAATCTCTTTTAAACCATGATTCACATAAAGAGAATGCAAAAAAATTTTTGGAAAA
>JAFUBV010000201.1 GCA_017460025.1 Methanobrevibacter sp.
AAGCTGAGGATGCTAGGGCTGAAACTAGGGCTATTAAGGAAAATAGTGAACAGTTTTTCTCTGAGATTAATTCTAATGCTGAGAAGCTTGGTTTATCTGATTGTCAAAAAGAAATTTTGTTTTCAACTTCGGTTAAATTTTAATTTTTTCTATTTTTTTAATTTCAAATCTGAAACCAAGATAATTATATATATTTCACTTAACAAAAATTATTTCATAATAAAAGATTTTAATAAAGGTTTTAGAAATGAGAGGCGGAGAAGCAATAATTGAATCCCTTAAAAAAATGGGAGTAGAAACAATATTTGGTTATCCTGGGGGACAAACCATACCTTTCTATGATATGTTATATGATGCAGACATCAACCATATCCTAGTCAGACACGAACAGGCTGCGGCCCATGCGGCTGACGGATTTGCAAGAGCTTCAGGCAAAGTGGGTGTGTGTTTAGCTACTTCAGGACCAGGTGCAACAAATTTAGTAACTGGGATTGCTACTTCTTTTATGGATTCTTCTCCTATTGTAGCTATTACTGGACAAGTTCCAACTCATTTAATTGGAAATGACGCATTTCAGGAAGCAGATATAATTGGTATAACCATGCCTATTGTAAAGCATAGTTTTCAGCCAAAAGATCCTAATTTAATACCTTCAATAATCAAGACTAGTTTTGAATTAGCTGCAAGCGGAAGACCTGGGCCTGTTTTAATAGATGTTCCAAAAGAAGTTCAGGAAGGGGAATTAACTTATTATAAGGATAAGTTAATTCGAACGCCAGGTTATAATCCAACTCTAAAGGGTAATCCTAGACAAATTAAGAAAGCTTATGAATTGATTAAGGAAGCAAAAAGGCCATTAATCCTTGTTGGTGCAGGTGTCATTTTGGCAAATGCATGCGATGAGTTAAATGAATTTGCACACTTGATTAATGCACCTGTTATGACTTCACTTTTAGGTAAGGGAGCTTTTGATGAAACTGATGATTTAGCTTTAGGAATGCTTGGAATGCATGGAAGAAAAGTTTCCAACGATTCCATTAATGAATGTGACTTATTGATAGCTATCGGTATAAGATTTTCAGACAGAACCACTGGAAGGCTAGACAGCTTTGTTCCAGACAGCAAAGTTATTCATATTGATATAGACCCTGCAGAAATAGGCAAAAATGTTGAAGTTGACTTGCCGATTGTAGGCGATGCTTTAAATATTTTAAAATCATTAAATGATTTGTTTAAAGGTTATGTTCCTTCAGATGAAGCTAATTCATGGGCAGATAAAATCATACAAAGAAAAAATGATTTATTGCCAAGACTTACTTATGATGATGTCCCACTCAAGCCACAGACAGTAATCAAAGAAATCAGCGAAGTTTTAACTGCTGATTCTATCTTAACAACTGATGTTGGTCAAAACCAGATGTGGGCAGCTCACTTTTATGATACTCAAAAGCCACGCAAGTTCATTTCATCAGGAGGACTTGGAACAATGGGATTCGGTTTCCCGTCAGCTATTGGTGCAAAGGTTGCCTGTCCTGATGATGTGGTCGTTTCAGTTAATGGAGACGGCGGATTTTTAATGAACTGTCAGGAATTGGCTACTGTTCATGACTATGATTTACCTATTATTGCAATAGTATTGGAAAATAGGACTTTAGGAATGGTATATCAATGGCAAAGTCTACTGTATGATGGAAGACATTCACAAACAGAATTCGGTGATAGTCCAGACTTTGTTAAATTGGCAGAAAGTTTCGGCGTCAATGCAGTCAATGTAGAAAAGCCTGGCGAAACAAAAGAGGCGTTAAAATCTGCAATTAAAGATAATGAAGCAACATTGATTAATGTTGTCGTTGACTCTGAGGAAGCTTTGCCGATGTTGCCTCCTGGAGCAGGTATCAATGAAATGATTGGTGAATATAAACTTGAAAAAGATGTGATTTAAATGGATGTAAAATATCATGTTATAAGTACGCTTGTAGAAAACAGGCCTGGAGTTTTACAGAAAGTAGCCGGATTATTCACTAGAAGAGATTTCAATATTGACAGCATTACGGTAGGAGAATCAGAAGTTGAAGGACTTGCCAGGATGGTTATCACTGTAAAGGCTGATGAAAAATTATTAGAACAGGTTACAAAACAACTAAATAAACTAGTTGATGTTATCAAGATTAAAGATATTTCTAAAAATGCAGTTAAAAGGGAATTATGTCTTATAAAAGTAAATATTCCTAATGAAAAGGCAAGAGCTGAAATAATGCAATATGCTAATATCTTCAGAGCCAAAATTGTTGATGTAACTGAAGAAACATTAATAATTGAAATAACTGGAGATATGGAGAAGATTAATGCATTTATATCTTTATTAAAAGGCTATGGAATCAAAAAGATTTCAAGAACCGGACTTACCGCAATGGCTAGGGGAGTTTAAATATGACTATATTAGAAAATGTTTTAAAGGATAATAAGGAATTTGTGGAAAACTTTGAAGGCACAGAAATGTCTCACCATGCAGCTAAAAAGTTAGCTATCCTAACCTGTATGGACTGCAGACTAATAGACTTTTTTGAACCTGCATTAGGTCTCAAAAGAGGAGATGCTAAAATTGTTAGAAATGCAGGAAACTCCATTGTAGGAGAAGATGCAATAAGATCAATTGGAGCAGCTCTATACAATCTCGGAGCTGAAGAGGTAATGGTAGTGGGCCACACTGAATGTGGTATGGCAGGTGCTGACGCTGAAGCTTTAAAAGAAAAAATGCTTGCAAGAGGCATTAAGGAAGAAGACATTGCTCAATATGATTTGGCTGAATGGATTGGCGGATTTGAATCCGAAGAAGAAAACGTTAAAGACGTTGTGGAAAAAATTAAAAACCACCCATTAATCCCTGATGTACCAGTACACGGTCTTATCATCGATATTGTCACTGGTGAGTTAAAAGTCTTAGTAGATGGTTACTAAATCATCTATTTTCTTATTTTTTTAAAATGATTAATTCAATGCACTATTCATCACCGATAGGAGAAATCCTTCTTGCTTCTAAAGACAATAAATTAATAGGAGCATGGTTTGAAGGTCAAAAACACTATTCGGCTAATGCTGATGGAACTGTTGAAAGAGAAGATGAGGCATTACTTAAAGCCAAAGACTGGTTTGATCGTTATTTCAATGGTGAAAAGCCTTCTTTTGATGAAGTTAATTTGGCGCCTGAAGGAACAGATTTTAGATGTGAAGTGTGGAAGATTCTTTGTGAGATTCCCTATGGTGAAACTGTTACATATAAGGATATCGCTTCCAGAATAGCTCAAAAAAGAGGCATTGAAAAAATGTCTGCTCAGGCTGTCGGCGGAGCGGTCGGTCACAATCCCATTGCAATAATCATTCCATGCCATAGGGTTGTCGGAAGTGACGGAAGCCTAACTGGTTATGCTGGCGGTTTGGACAAAAAAATATTTCTCTTAAGGCATGAAAATTGCGGATTCTAATTTTAATTCTATATCTTTTCTTATAATGAAAGAAGAGATATAAAAATTATTTGATTTTTTGTCCAAATTATTTTAAAAAATTCAATTAAATATTATTCGAAAATTTACCAATAAATTAGTTTATGTATTTATTTTAAAGTTATTTCTATATATTCATTCGATTTTATTCAAAAAATAGTTAATTATATTCATTTTTTTATTTAAAGTTTAATTCTATTGTTTTATATAGTATAAAATAATAATTAACTATTAGTGGGATTAAAAATATCATACTCGAGTTTTTTTTAATTTTTTGAGTTCTTATTAATATTTTTTAATACTCTTTTTTTATTTTATAGAAGATTAAAAATTGGAGGATAATTAAAAATTATGAAAAAAATTCTTATAATTCAAATAATGCTGGTAATTCTTGTATTAATTTCTATTAATTCTGTTAATGCAACATATGTGTCAGAAAATGAAACAATTATGGGTATTTCAGACGATAATAAATCGAATTTAGATTATCTTATTTAAATTCAGATTTATTGACTTCTTGTGAAAAAAATATTTACATTAATAAAGATAATTATAATCCTGCTTCAATATTAAATGAAAATAATACAATTTTTCATTTTGATGCAGGTACTTATAATCTTAATTTAAATAATATTAAGGATAAAAATTTAAAATTTATTGGTGTCGATTCAACAATATTCACTAATAATAATGATTTTTTTATTAGTAAGTCTAATGTTCAATTTGAAAATATTCAATTTAAAAATTTAAGATTTGAATTATTAGATAGTACACTTACAATTAATAATGTTGAAGCATCTGATATTAATTTAAATAAAAATGGAGGATTTATTTTTTGTAATAATGGATTTAATACAATTAATATTAATAAATCTAAATTCAATAATAATAATGTTTTAAGTAGTACTGCTGGTACAATATTTTTAAATAATGGTATTTTAAATTGTTATAATTCAAATTTTACTTATAATACTGCATTGCAATCTGGTGCCGTGTATTTAAATAATGCATATGCACAATTTATTGGTTGTTTGTTTAATCATGATGTATCTTCTGATAAAGAAAGTGGAGCAATATTTATCAAAAATTCTGATTGTAATATTTCAAATACTAATTTCAATTATTGCTCTGCAGATAATGGTGCTGCATTATCTACATTAAATTCAAAAACATCAGTTATTAATTCAAATTTCATTGGCAACACAGTAAATACTATTAATGGTGGAATTATTTATGGGATGTATGGATCATTATCTATAAATAATACGAATTTTAAAAATAATGACGCTAATAATGGTGCAATAATTTATACAGACAGCATAATTTTTGATTTATCTAATGTAAAGTATTCAAACAATAAAAATTCAATTAATGTTTATGCAGAAGATAGTCAATTTAGCCTATATAGAAATAATACATATACACCAATTTTTAGTAATAAAATTACTACTATATCCTCATTACCAAGTAAATATAATTTAGTTGATGAAGGATATGTTAGTTCTGTTAAAGACCAAGGAATTGGAGGTAATTGTTGGGCATTTGCTGCATTATCTTCATTGGAATCTTGTATTTTAAAAATTGATAAATCCTTAGAATATGACTTTTCGGAAGAAAATTTAAAAAATACTGCAGCAAAATATTCTAAATATGGGTTAAATATAAGTGATACAAACAATGGTGGAAATTCATATATGGCAATTGGTTATCTTTCTAATTGGTTAGGTGCCGTTAATGAGGATAGTGATAAGTATTCTCCAACTAGTTGTATTTCACCAATATTCAATAATATTATTAACATTCAAAATATGTATATTATTAAACCAACGGCAGATACATATGATAATAAAAATGATATAAAAAAAGCTATATTGAATTATGGTGCTGTTGTATCAAGTTATTATCAGGACAGTATAGGTAAGTATTTTAATAATAAAAATGGTATTAATTATTATAATAATTAAATTAAAAATACTAATCATGCTATTACTATTGTAGGATGGGACGATTCTTATTCTAAATATAATTTTAA
>JAFUBV010000202.1 GCA_017460025.1 Methanobrevibacter sp.
GCCTTTTCATTGTTGATTTCATTGTCAAGCTTATACTCTAAATTTTGTTTTTCATATTTTAATTTAGTTGAATATAGTTTCAACTTATTAATCTCTTCATTTTTGCTTTCAAGTTCCATGGTGAGTTCATCTATTTCACCATCTTTCAATTCTATTGTTTCCTTTAAATCTCTAAAACTTTGTTTTGACATTAATTGAAATATTTGATTTTAAATGATTTAAAACTTTTTGAAGCCAAAATTTTATTAAAAATAAAAAAAATAATTTAAAAACATGGAATGTTATGTAACATATAGCGTTAAAGGATTTTATGCATTTAATGAAAATAACGAATTGATTTGTGAAAAATTATTTAACGAAGAAGAAATAATCCAAAAGCTAATTGAAATCGACAATAAGGAGATTCCATCTGAAGAAAGTGAGATAATTGATGAGCTGAGTAAAACTTACGATACAATAGTTATTGAATCCAATAAGAGGGCTTCAGATTACAAATGTGATAAGGTAAAGGTAAAAAATCCAAATTCAGGTGGAGATTATCTTAGAAGCAATTTTGATTTGGAGATGAATAATGAAATTTATCAAAAATTGGCCATCTACAAGATGAAAAAGGCACAGTCTTCCGAAGATAAGCATCTGATACAGGCCATCAACTCCATTGACGAAATTGACGATTCAATCTCAAAATTAATTGAAAGAATTCGTGAATGGTATGCCCTATACTTCCCGGAGATGGATTTGATAAAAAATAATGAGACCTATATCAGATTAATTTATGAAAACAAGACAAAAGAAGAAATAGTTAACGCTAAAAGTAGTGCATTCCCACAGGACATGCTGGATATAGATGAAGATATCAATCCAGAAGATTTGGAAATCATGAATAAATATGCCAAATCAATATATGAACTCCAGCAGACAAGAAAAGACATCCTGAAATATATTGACGAGAAAATGGAGTCAATTGCACCTAACTTAAAATTATTGCTTGGATCATCTCTTGCGGCAAAGTTAATATCACATGCAGGAGGACTTAAAAGATTAGCTACATATCCTTCAAGCACAGTTCAGATAATGGGTGCTGAAAAGGCATTGTTTAGGCATTTGAAAAGTGGAGATCGCCCTCCAAAATACGGGTTAATCTACCAGCATCCACAAGTTCGTGGAGCAAAATGGTGGAATCGTGGAAAAATAGCCAGATTGCTTGCAGGAAGAATATCCCTTGCAGCAAGAAAAGATGTTTTTACCCATGATTTCAATCCTGAAATATTTAATGAATTTAATGAAAAAGCTCAAGAAATAGAGAAAAACAATCCATTCCCTACAAAAACCACTAAAAAAAGAAAAGAAGAAAAGAACAAATCATAAAAGAAGCACAGAAAATCTAAAAAAAGAAGGAGGAAATGAAAATGGATGTTTTTTTAAAAGGTGAGGAAATTGCAACACGTAATTTAACACCAGGAATCAGCGTTTATGGGGAAGAATTAATTTGTGAAGATGTTGAATACAGATTATGGAATCCAAGAAGGTCCAAACTTGCGGCGGCAATCCTTAATGGCTTAAAAAATTTAGATATTAAAAATAATGATAAAGTCTTATATCTTGGTGCATCAACCGGTACTACAGTTTCACACATTTCAGACATAGCATATGAAGGGAAAGTTTATGCTGTTGAGTTTTCACCTGTAACAGCAAAAAAGTTAACCAGACTGTCACGTCAAAGACCTAACATCTATCCTATATTAGGGGATGCCACCAAACCTAGAGAATATATGAATTTGGTTGAAAAGGTAGATGTATTATACTGTGATGTTGCCCAACCAACACAGTCAGAATTGTTTATGAAAAACATGAATTTATTCGCAAAAGATGATGCTTTAGGAATGATAACACTTAAAGCCAGAAGTATTGATGTCATACAGAAACCTAAAAAGATTTTCAAGCAAGAAGAAACGAAAATGAAAGAGAAAGGTTTTAAAATTATCGAAAAAATAAAACTGGAACCTTACGAAAAAGACCATATGGCATTCGTTGTAGAGAAAAATTTTTAAAAAAAAATAGTGAATTTTCGTAGCATATTAAGTGAAAAACTTCTTTAGAATTTTATTCAAAAATGTTAAAAAATACCCAAAAAAGTATTACTTCGATAGCTTTTTATACCATAAAATTAAATATTATATATGCTAATGCAAATAAAATAAAAGTTCACTAAATAATCCTTTAGGTAAATTCACTCTACTAATCACTTCATTTATGTAAATCCTAAAGGATTGAACTTATTTTATTTAAAAACTCTTTTTTATCAATTTAAAATTTTAACCTAAAATAATGTCTTTTTATCAAAAAAGTATTAATAAAAATTAATTTTTTACAATAAATATTACTCGCAAAAAGCAATATTGACATTAACTTATCAAAACAAAAATTTTAGAAAAAACAATTATATAGATAGCAACATTGCCCGAATAAAGACAATAAAATATGATGTTAACATCAATTCACAAACCTGGAAAAAATTGGGAGAAAATTTATGCCCTTTTAATTAAATATAGCTGTAATTAAAAACATAGTAATTAAAAATAAATTAATTTAATTAATTAAAAATATAATAATTATTAAAGTAACTTGCCAAAAATAATAAAAAGAATAACTTCATCTACATGAAATCTTTTTACAAATAACATTCATAATAGTTTTTGCAATTTCATCCTTGCTTGCAAGAGGTACTGACAAGACATCCTCATCAATTATTAAAACTTCATTCTTATCTGATCCGAAGTTGCATTCATCATGAGAAACATCATTTGCAACAACTAAATCAGTTCCCGCATCAGCAATCTGTTTTCGAGCACAATAGACAATTTCATCATGAGTAATATTGAATTCTGCCTTAAATCCGACCATAAATATATCCGGATTAATTGATTTGATTTGACGAATAATCTTTAATGTAGGCTTTAGGCTAATGGCCAGAGATGATTCTGAATCAATTTTTTTGTTTTTGCGCTCCACGACTTCAAAATCAGAAACTGCAGCAGTTGAAATGAAAATATCAAAATCCCCAACAATATCAAAAATAACATCAGCCATCTGTTTGGAAGTTTCAACATTGATTACATTAAAAAGAGGTGAAATTTTAACACTGACCTTTGCAACAACCAATGTAACATCAGCACCTAATACATAAGCCTGTTTTGCAAGTGCCAGACCCATTTTTCCAGAGGACCTGTTTGTGATTCCTCTTACAGAATCAATTGGTTCAAAAGTTCCTCCCAAACTAATTAAAACTTTCTTACCGCGAATAAAAATCACTTCTTGGATAAATTAATGCATCTCAAAGATTCCAGAACAATATCCTCATTATCAGGGAATTTAGCTTTTCCCTCATCCATTACAGGAGGCATGAATGAAGCGGATCCTTCGTCCTTAATTTTTTGGATATTTTCTTCAATAGCCTTAAACATTGAATCATGCATTGACGGAACAAATAAAATAGGAGTGTCATGCCCATATGCAGTGATTAATAATGTAGAAATAGGGTTATCAGCTATTTTATATGCAAATTTACTTATTGTATTAGCAGTAGCGGGAGCTACAAGAATCAAATCTTCCTGAGAGTATCTGACATGCTCAATATTTCCGGTAAGTTCTGTGATAACAGCACTTCCGGTTGCAAATTCCATGGAATTCGGATGGATAATCTTACAAGCGGCTTCGCTCATAAAACATTTGACCTCTACACCTTGACGTTTAAACTCTCTAGCTAATTTAATTGCTTGGGTAGCAGCTACACTACCAGTAACACATAATATAATCATAAAATACCTCAAAAATAAAAAAAAATTTAGTTAATTGTAATATGCTGTATGATATAATCTGCAGCAGGTAAATTTACCTCATATTTATCAATAGGAGCACTATACATTATAACGTAAGCTTCATTACCTCTTTCAAACCATAATGCTTTATGCTGTTTTACAACACCATTTGATGCACTGGAAGTATAAATGTACTGGAGAGCTTTTTCATCGTTGAGTAATACTTCACCAGCGGAAACCAGTTCAAAAGCTTCATCTGCCTGAACATTATTGTATGTTTTATTGACATAATTAGCAAAATCACCGGAGAACTCCTGCTTCTCTACATGTATATTGACCTGACCTACTTCAAGACTATCAACAGAACTTTCTTTAGCAATAGCAAGAATAGTATAATTTGACGTTGCTTGAGCTATTACCCAGTATGAAGGGTAGTTAATTGTAACCCCACATTTTGAAATGTATAACATTTCAACGGATTCATGAGAGTTACTATTAGTATTGCTTGTCTGGTCAAATTGGATATCATTTAATACAATATATCCAAATACTGCAATAATAACAATGAGTATTACAGCCCCTATCAATGTAATTTTTTTCATATATTCACCATTTTAAAAAAAAATTTAGGTTGCAGCACTTTCTTGACTAGAAGCACTACCTCCATCAGAATAACCGCTATCCGAACTACTATAATCCTGTGAATAATCTTCACTATAGTCGTACTGATAATCAGACGAATATTCTACAGTTTCTACAGAATCATAAGACGAATTATCATAATATGTATCATTTGTATTGGCCGTAGTATTTACTGTAATATCATCAACATCAGGAAATGCAGTATCAGTTACAATAGCTACAGCATCAGTACTTGAAAAAGATTGGAAATCAAAATTAAATACTCCGAAAGCAGCGCCTACAGTAAAGCCAACAGCTAAAATCAATATGGCCACGAGTTTAAAAGTGCTTGAATCCATTGGAGTTTTTTCTTTAAGTTTTTCATCTCCTTTTTTAGGATTGATAATATATTTTTGAACCAAATCCTCTTCTTCTTTTTTATCTTTATCAAGTGGTTTTGTATCTTCTTTAGGAGAATCAGAAGGTTTGCCTTGCATAGATCTAATTCTATTAGTAGCTTCTCTTGCATCTAATGCATTTAGTTTATCTTCATATTTTGAACGGAAATAAATGTATTTCTCACGAGATATTTTTCCATGGGCATAGTCTGATTCTAAACTAGCCATAATTTGTAGAAGTTTATCTTTATCATTAGACATACCAACCCTCCTTAAATTATTAACAATATTTATTATATGCAATCATTAATTTATAGTTTACTTTAAATCTGATTAAAAAAAGTAATTAAAATTCAGGATATGAACCTAACACTTTGAAAAAATAGGTATTATCCTCAATTTCTTTAAGAATGTCTTTTATAATTTCATCCTCGCAATGACCATAAAAGTCTATGAAAAAGAGATATTTGCCTAAACCCTGCTTAGAAGGTCTTGATTCAATTTTAGTCATGTTGATTTTATTTTTTTCAAAAATTCCGAGAATGTGGTAAAGTGAACCTGGACGGTCCTCATATATTGAAAATATTATGGAAGTCTTGTCATTGCCTGTAGGGTCAGTATTTCCTTTGGATAGAACAACAAAACGGGTTTCATTGTTATCGACATCCTGAATATTGGCTTCAAGAATTTCTAACCCATATAATTCTGCACTTTTTGCATTACCAATAGCCGCTTTTGAATTATCGCCAATGATGCTTTTGGCGGCACGGGCAGTGCTGACTGCATAGTGAGGCTGAATGTTATTGCTTCTTATAAATTCCTGACATTGGGCAATTGCCTGAGAATGAGAATAGACATCATCAATGTCTTCAAGTTTGCAGCCAGGATTTACGATTAGATTTTGGTTGATTGGAATAATTACCTCCCCAATAATATTTAAATCATATTTATGTGCCAGAGAATCCAAAGTTATTCCAACAGGTCCTTCAATTGAATTTTCAATTGGAACTATTCCCTTTATGCATTGATCATTCACAATGCTTTCCATAACAGCAGGAATTGTACAGTAAGGTATTAAATCCTCACCTAAAAGTGTTGCGGCCTCATGAGAAAATGTTCCTTTCGGACCTAAAAAAGAGATTAATTCGCTAATAATAATCACCTTAAAAAAAAGAAATTGAAAGCATAGCTAAAAATAGCTACACTAAGCTTCTAACTTTGCAATTAATCTTAAAATATCAGTTTGAGTTACAATACCCACAACGACATCCTCTTCTACAACAGGCAAACCATTGAATCCGGTTTCCATCATTATTTTTGCAACTTCAGAAATGGAAGTATCCTTAGCTACAACACGAGGATTTGTGGACATGATATCCTCAACCAATACTTCTTTGATTTGAGATTTTTGATATTTTTCTGGAACTTTTTTTCTAAAGTCAATGAAAGCTCTCATTAAATCTTTAGATGTAATCATTCCAACTAAAGTCTCATCATCAATTACTGGAAGTCTGCCTACTTTAGCATCTAGACTGACTCTTCTTGCATGTACAAGCCTTTCGGATGGTGAAACTGATTTAATATCTTTAGACATTAATTCTTTGGCACATATTTTATCATATTCACCGTCAACAGCCAATGTTACGAAATCGGCTTTTGAAACAATACCTACCATTTTATCTTCATCCATTACAGGCACTGATCCAATTCCATTTTCAAGCATGATAGTTGCAACTTCAGCTAAACGCATGGTTTGTGGAACTGAAATAATATCTTTAACCATTACGGATGAAACATGGAGCCTTGAAGCAGGCATGCTTTCATATTTTGAAGAACCAAGTTTATTTGCGATGTCTCTTTCTGAAACAATACCTACTAATTCTTTATTGTTGAGAACTGGAAGGCGTGAAATTTTATTTTTTCTAAGCAGTTTTAATGCATCTGCAAGACTTTGATCTTTGTCTATGGTTATTAATGTAGTAGACATTAAATTTTTAATTTGCATAGAGCGACCTCCATTTATAAGTTTTTAACAGCTCTTAAAATATCTCTTTCAGTGATAATACCAACAATGGTGTTATCTTTAACTACTGGTACACCACCAATATTGCTTATTTTGAATAATTCACAGATTTCACCGATGGTGTCTTCTGGTTCTACAATAATTGCATCTTTAACCATGATATCGGATAATTTAGTTTCTAAAACTTTACTTGCAGCATTGGAATTTAAATTATCGAATAATTCTTTTGCATTTAAGAAACGAATAATATCTGTTGAAGTTACAATACCCAATAATTTTTTAGCAGCTTTGGAAATGTCAGCTTCTCCTCCAACGATAGGAATTCTTCTTAATCCGTTTCTAACCATAATCTTACATGCACTTTCAATTGGAGTACCTGGAGTAGTAGTGAAAACTTTAGTACTCATGTAATCTTGTGCAGTCCTATCATCCATTTCTCCTGCAATAGATAAAGCAATATCTCTTTCTGTAACAATACCTGCGAGTTTATCATCAGAATCAACAATAGGAATTGCTCCTATTTGATTTGCAAGCATTACATCAACAACTTCTTTAGTAGAAGATTTTTCAGATAAACATATGACATCACGGGACATGATTTCACGTACAGGTTCATTGATAGCTGATAAAAAGTTGTCTTCATATTTTTTCTCAATAATGTTAAATTTGTTTCCTCCACCAAAGAAGTCTAAAATATCCATTACGGTTACGATACCCAATACTTTACCGGAACCCGGATCAGTGATTGGTAACCTTCTGAATTGGTGTTCCATCATTACTTTTGCAGTATCTTTGATACTTTTACTTGGAGGAATTGACACAACATCTTTAGATGCTATTTTCATTATATTTTCATTCATACATTCACCTCAAACATGTAATTATACACCCAAATAAAATCATTTACTCAATATTCAAAATTTTATGAATCTGAGGAATGGTTGAAACATCAAAATATTTACCAACAATCTCAGAAAACTCAAATAAACAATCAGAAAGATTTTTCCATTCGTTTAAAGGACTGGAAGGTTGAATAATGAATTTGATGTTATTTTTATCAATAATTTCTTTATCAATTTTTTTAATTACCTCTTCAAATGATTCTATTTTTAAGTTTGGCAAAATAACTACTTTACAATATACATTTATAGATTTTTCTATTAATAAATTTAGTGATTTAATTTCATTTAAAAAAATATCTTCATCAAAATGACTCTTAAATTGTTCTTTTAGCTTAATATCGAGTGAAACAATATCCAAATCATCAATTAAATCAATATTCTCCGGCAGAGTACCATTTGTCTCTAGCATTATATCAAGGTCTGTAAGCTTTGAAACCTCATTTATGAACTCAGGATATAATGAAGGTTCGCCACCGGTAAAAGATATAGTATGACAGTCAGGAGTTAAAATATTTTCGATTTCAGACATTACCTCCTCAGGAGTCATAAGTACCCCTTCCTTTTTGGAAATACTATTTTTCGTATCACAGTAATCACAATTTAAATTGCAACCTGCAAAACGTACAAAAATCTGTCTTTGACCTATCAATACGCCTTCTCCCTGAAAAGAAGAGAATATTTCAATAATTGGAGCTTTCATAATTATTCCACAAATTCCTTTTTATATTGTGCGCCCTGTCCGATTCCTTCATTAACGCATACTGAAATATATTCCAGATTATCATATGTTTCGGATAACTTGCGATATAAAGATTCTGCAAAAAACTTGGATAATTCTTCAGCGGAAGTGTATGGCAGAGGAAGGAATACGCAGTCTACAGAAGGAATTGAATAACCTTTTCCATCAATTTTAAATGAAACAGTTTTTTCCTCTTTCAAATCAAAAATTGAATCTGTTTTTTTATTGAAATCTTTAAAATCAATTAAATTATTGTATACGGGAATCAGGAGTCTGTGGTCAAGCTCATCGCAAATGGCTTTATCGTATTTCTTGACATCCTTAAAGTCCACAACAAAATCAAATTCACCAGCTCTTTCACCTTCTATTTCCACGTCAACAAAGTAAGAATGCCCATGAATAAATCCGCAGGATTCATGGCCAGGAATGACGTGAGCGGATGAAAATCTTAAATTAGATTGAATACAATTAACTAGAATTTTCATGCTAACACCTTAGTTTTACTAATATCTTTTTCAATTGTTTCAATTTCATCTATAAATCTGTTAACAACTTCAAAAATTAAATCTTTTAAATTATTTTCATTAAAGACATTTCCATCGTCAATATCATATAATCCGATGGTTTCAACATCACCGGGAGTTCCCTTATCCTCAAGATTCAATGCAAAGTGAATTTTTGCAGAACTTAGGGAAACGCTGGCTATTGAAATGCTTAATTTTCTTCCATCAACAAAAATATCATCGCCTTCACGAGTAGTCTTAACTCCCTTTTCAGTTAATATTTCTCTAAAAATCATTACAAGGAGTCTTTGACGAAGATAAGCAATCCTCATATTAGTAGGCTGCTGATCAAAGAATTCGCAAATGAAATTGACCATGTTATTTGATTTTATTTCCAGTCCAACATCTGCAAAATCCTTTAAATTATCGGGAGTGATGTTTACCGGACCAATCCATGTAACGATTGAGGAGCCGTAAATTCCAAATTCCTGGAAAGCCCATGAAGGATTGATTTGGCTGCCATCGTATTCAAAAATATCTTCAACATGTTTATGAGTTATATTCATTTTAAAACCTATTTCTTCATAATTATAAAAAAACTTACAATTATTATATTAGTGAAAGGTATTAAAAAAGTTTAAGAAAAAATAAGAAAAAAAAGTATTAGCTCCAAATGGAGAAAAATACTTAAATTGTTAAATTCTGACTAGCATCGTACGTATTTATAGCATATATCGGACTTTGTGAAGCACTATCTCCAAAAATATTGTTGTGAAGACTCTTTTGGCAATTCAGCACCATAATTCTCTTCATCAAAATGGACTGGATGATAATCAGGATTTGAATATAACTCCTGAAGACGAGTATCACTGTTCCATGAATCATAGGCTTCCTCACGGGATATTACACAAGAATCATTTACATTGAAATAGTTCTTTGCGCCGAAATGAGTCGGATGATCACAAATCATAACTTCATCTAAAGGAGATGTGACATTTCCTAATGCAACATATCTTCCACAATCAATACAAAATACATATTTGTCTGTGAAATCATCATGAACATTTACAAATATCTCCTCCTGACCAGGCACTTGGCGATAATTCATGTTCAGTCGGTTGATTTCATATTCATATGCTTTTTTCTGAATCTCATCAGGGAAACTGCCATGTTCCATACAGTAAATAATATCTGTGACATCATAGACATACGGGCTTGACAAATCAAAGTAAACATCGTTTATTCCGCAATCAAGATGACATATGAAATTGGTTTCA
>JAFUBV010000203.1 GCA_017460025.1 Methanobrevibacter sp.
GCGGAGACATTAATGGCGTTAACAATTGTATTGACTGGAACGCCGATGACAGTGACGGTTAACTTAAATAATCAAAAGAGGGAAAAATCATGAAGTTAGGTATGGGAATGATGAGACTGCCGATTCTGGATGAAAATGACTTCAAAAGCATAGATTATGAACAGGTCAATAAGATGGTGGATGCATACATGGATGCAGGATTTAATCACTTTGACACCGCATACATATATCATGAAGGCATGGGTGAGATTGCATTTAAAAAATCCGTTGTTGAAAGATATCCGAGAGAATCATATAAGATTGCAACAAAAATGCCATTGTTTATAATTTCCGAGGAGTCCCAGCTGGAGCCTATTTTTGAAGAGCAGCTTAAAAACTGCGGCGTCGATTACTTTGACTATTATATGCTTCACAATGTAAGCGGATTTACAGAAACTGCCTGGAAAAATGTGGATTTGTACTCATTCATTCAAAAGAAAAAAGAGGAAGGCTTTATTAAACATATTGGAATATCTACTCATGGAAATGCGGAGTTTCTTGAAGAGATCTTATTGGAGCATCCTGAACTGGAGTTCGTCCTGCTTCAAATCAATTATCTTGACTGGGAAGATGATGGAATCGAGTCAAGAAAATGTCTTGAAGTTGCAAGAAAATATGAAAAGCAGGTAATGATAATGGAACCCTATAAGGGAGGATTTCTGGCCGACGTGCCCGAAGAGGCCGAAAAAATCATGAAGGATTATGCTCCTGACCGTTCAGTCGTCTCATGGGCAATGAGATTTGTTGCCAATTTGGATGCATGTGTCGTTTTGACCGGAGCAAGCAACTTCAAACAGCTTGAAAGCAACATTAATGAGTTTAAAAATGCAGATCCATTAAATGACACGGAATTTGAAATCCTTGAAGAGGTATCTGAGATTATCAACAGCAACATCACAGTTGACTGCACAAAATGCAGATACTGCGTTGAGTCATGTCCTGAAGAGATTGACATTGCTAAAATCTTTGATTTATATAACAAGCACAAGATTCTCGGACGGGATGACTGGTCACAGCCCGGAAATGCCTATCTGAATTATTCCAAGCTTCCTGATGTTGGAATTGCTTCAGACTGCATTGAATGTGAAACATGCATTGGGGAATGTCCTCAAAAGATCAATATTCCTGAAGTTCTCAAAGATGTTGCAAAGACATTCGAGACTGAAACCTACGGATTTTCAGACTGAATTGTTTTTTGAAATAACACTAAATTAACCATTACCTTTCCGTACAATATTCTAATGTGGCACAATATTACTTTATCGGGTCAATATTGCTTTAAAAAATCAATAAAGTATTTATAATGTTTGTTTTAAATTATTACTTGATTTACTATTATTGGGTGTTAATTAATGACAACAGAGATATTGGCTATGAATAGAAATTCTATTGCTATTGCAGTAGACAGTGCAGTAACGTTTAACAGACAAAAAACGGCAAACGGTTTCACCAAATTATTTCCAATAGATAATTTTCCGATGGCAATAATGATGTATGGATTAGCGGATTTTGAAAATATTCCTATGGAAAATCTGATTGCAGATTTCATCAATACAACAAATTTTGATGAAACAGACAATATTGAAAAAGTAAAATCATTATTTTTGGACTTTTTAGCTCAAAACACTCCAAAACATAATTTCAAAAAGGATATTGAGTCCCGCTTGGATATTTTCAAAAAAGAAATAACAGAATATTTTTCCAGATTGAATGATGAAGAAATTGACTCGGAAATACAATACTACTTGGGATTGGAATTACCTTCTTTTGTTTTGAAATTGGATGAATATTCTCAATATGACCATTATTTTAAAAATCTAAAAAAAGAATTAGGTTTAGGCAAATGGAAAGCCTTTAAAAATTATTTTTTTCATCAACTATGCCTATATTCGACAGGAATTGTAATTGTAGGGTTCGGAAAATATGATAATTTTCCTTCATATATGAATTTTGATATGGTAGTGAATAATAATGGCAATATTGAAATTTCCAATGAACAATCTGAGTTATGTTATGAATATAATATTATTGTTCCTTTTGCTCAAACTGATGTTATTTCTGGTTATTTGGAGGGAATTCGTCCCGAATTTCATGATTTAATTATTAAATCACATGCTATTTTTTTAAATGATTTTTTAGATGAATTTATTGAATTCATAGATTTAGAAGATAATCTGTCCGAAGGCAATATTAACAATGTTTTAAAGAATGTTGATGAGTTTAAATCTAATATAACCTGTCAAAATCAGACCTTTTTAAATTTCATTGAATTTGGAAAAAATTATTTTTTTAATAGTATTTTAAACTCGATGGGTTTACTTTCGAAAGAAGAAATGGCAAAAATGGTCGAACTTCTTGTTGAAATAACTTTGTTAAGATATAAGGTCTCTCAAGAGTTGAATATTGTCGGGGGTGAGATAAATGTTGGTGTAATATCAAAATTGGATGGATTTGTATGGATTAAAAAAGAAGAATATTTTGATGAAAAATTTTAAATAAACTGTGTTATAAAATATAATTAAGGGTGATATTATGTTTGGATTTGGTGAACGTATTGAACCTAGAAAACCACCTAAAATATATTCTGCCAAGCCTCCTGAGGATTATAATGATTTGCCTTCTTTGGAGGAGAGTTTGGAAGAATATCTTGAATCATTCAAAAGAGAATGTGAGAAAAAAAGAAAGTCTTAAATTAACCATTATTATGGGGGATTTTTCCCTTCCATACATTTTTTTTTAACTGTATCAGTTATATTTTGAGAATGTATGGAAATTTAGATAATTGTTGGGTGGTATTATGTTTGGTTTAGGTACACATATTAAGCCTAAAAAACCATTAGAATTTCGTTGTGCTAAACCTCCTGAAGATTATGGAGATTTGATTATTGGGGAGAGTTTAGAAGGATTGCTGGAATCATTCAAAAGAGAATGTGAGAAAAAAAGAAAGTCTTAAATTAACCATTATTGTGAGGGATTTTTCCCTTTCAACTATTTTTTAGTGATGCTGATGCTTTCACGAGAGTACAATTCAGGATCATCAATTATTTGTCTTGCAATCTTCATTACAGATTCTGCTGTAGTATTGTGGGTCTTGACGCCCTCTCCTTTTTTGGTGATTACATAGTCATCCTCATCGCCGTTTTCCAGAAGGCCTAATCTGAAGATGGTGTAGTCAACATCGCTTTCTTCAATCAGATTGACTGCATACTGGTTTGGAATCTGTAAAGGCTCGTTGTCGACATTTAAATGGTCTGCATTTTCAAGCTCGTTGTAGACTCCGACGGTTGTCATGAAAATAAACCTTTTCGGTTCGCAGCTGATGATATTGTCTGCAATGACTGGCAGGTAGTCTCCTGCAATTGCACAGTAAACGAGGTCCTGGTCTTTCAATGCCTTTTTAAGGGCTCTGAGGTCTGTTGCATTCACATTCAATGCCCTGATTCTGTAGTTGTCCTCAAACTTGTTTGCGGCATTTCTTGAAATTAGTGTCAGTTTGTGGTCTGTAAATGCAAGCAGCTTTGAGGTCAGGGCGATTCCAAACTTTCCGGTAGCGCCGAGAATTGCTATATTCATATTTTTTTCACCTGTGCTTTACTTTGTTTTTTCAATTAGAAAAGTTTTTGTCCTTGAACTTATTATCATTAATGTTGGTTAATTTCATATTTCTTTCAAGGTCATAATCTTTTAATAATATTTTACAATCTTTTTGAAATAACTCTTCATAATATTCATCAAAAGTTTGTTTTGGAAGTTTTTGATAAGTATTATTTAAAATATTTTTCCAAATTTGATTCACTTGACATTTTGAATATATTTTCAACTCAAAAGCAAATGCCAATAATATTGGGGCAGTGATTATTGGGATGTTAAAATCATAGCAGATATATTCTATGTCTTTAAGATTATTGCTTGCAACAATTCCATTATTTTCAATTGCCAATGCTATAGTGGATGATTCTCCACTCCCAATTTTTTCTCCATTTTTGCTTCAAAATCCTTTAGAAATACAATTATAATTCACATATTCCC
>JAFUBV010000204.1 GCA_017460025.1 Methanobrevibacter sp.
ATAAGCAGAAGTCAATGGGGAAGAAGAAAATACTGAACTCAATGCTGATGTGAATGCTGTTGTAATGGCAAAAAATGATCCTGCACCACAAAGAATAGTAGCTGCTATTACTCCCAAATAGGAAAGGAAATTAGGAACAATATAGGAATCATCTCTACAGTTAACATACCCAATGACGATTCCTCCAAAAAACACTGCAAAAATCACTGTCAGCAGCACATTAGTTGAAAATCCTATTGTTCCGTTGGACGTGAAAAGCCCCCAAAATAGAGATTCTATAAAGAGGAATATACCCAATACGATGAATGACAATATTAATGTTGAAAGACTTATTTTCTCATCCATTTTATTGAAAAAGCTTTTATTGTTGAATTTGAATCCGCACTGATAGCAGAAATCTCCATCTTCCGTTACAGCACCACATTTCGGACAAATATTTCTAGACATTTCATCACACTCCTAACATTTCTTTTTCCTTTTTAATTAATCCCATAACCTGACTCATGGAAGATGAGATTATTTTATCATTTTTGTTTAAATTACCATTAACTTCGGCACCATTATCAATGATATCGATTAAATTTTCTTTTAAAGAATCCGATACATGATGTTTATCCAGATAAGTTAATATGAAATTACAGGTATCCGTGATTTTTCTCTGTAACTCAAATAATTCTTCGTTGTCATCTGTCACTTCAATATTTTCTCCCACAATATTGCTTACAACCAATAATGATGTCTTTTTGGAAGAGATCTTTCCAAGACATTTATCCTTAACTAAAGCAATGGATTGTTTATTGAGACTTGAACGCAATTTTAAATTGTTTTTAGTTTCCTTTTCGACAGAATATGGTAGGATGAAGAAATTAATTGCATTCACAACAATTACTGCAACACCCACCCATAATATTTTCAGTTCCATTGCCAAATCAGGTGTAATGTACATCAATGAAGTCATGACCGACATTATTGTAGTAAATATAGTCATTATTAGTTTATTTTCAAGATAATAAACCATACCAGTCATACAAATAACCATTACAATTAACATCACTGATTCCGGAGAAATTGAGAAATACGGCAATATTAAAATGACAATGGCAAAAATTAATATACCAAACAATGTACCTCTAAGACGGGATTTTGCAGTATATGCCAAATCATCAACATAAGGCATCATCATTGGAATTGTGGCGAAATATAACCATTTGGTGAAAGGAAGATTGAATGCTAATGTTAAAACTTCCCATAATGTGAGAGTAAATGCCATTTTAAATGCAAAAGTGAATTTAACTGATCTGAAAGTAAAATTTCTTCTAATGATCGGGCCGATTAACGGTTTCATAAATTCCCTATCAGGAAGAATTGCCTCTTTTTTCACACTAGCATTTTTAATTTCATCCATTATATTTTCAAAGTTAAGCAGAACGACATTCATCTCTTTGGTTTCAACTTTAAAATTCCCAAAAACATCAAAAGATTTTGAATCATTGATATTTGACAATATTTCTTTGATATATTCAAGTTCATTTCGAGTTAAATCATAATTCGCAATGATTGAACCAATATATTGGAATGATTTGACTACATTTAAGACAGATTCCTGAATAGGAGATGAAAAATACTTATATTCAAATTGGGAAAATATGCTTGAATAAAATCCGTTGGCTGTCTTGAAACTATCTTCAGACACTTCTCTGCCTGATAATTTTAAATCAACAGCATTGGCAATTTCATCAGATAATGAGTCGATTGTCTGTTTTGATAATTTATATTGCTTGTTGCGATTGGCTATAAGGTTGATGCCCACAATGAACACTGCCCCGAATGCTAATGACAGGAGTCTCATTGGCAAATCATCTGAAGAAACTGGAATTGACATCATCATGAAATAACACATCAGATAAGGCAAATAAACATCCGTGCTGAATAAATGATATGATGTCATTGTAGTTCCAAACACCACAATAAACGTTAAAACACAACCCCATATTGTGATAGGGTTATTCAGATATGCAACAACACCCAATGTTAAAAGAAGTCCTAAAACTTTAATGAAAGACAATTTGGGCTTATAAGATAAGTCATTGTTTATATTCATTAATCCTGCCATTGCAATCATGACACCAATGACTGAATTTTGGTTTCCAAAAACAATCATATATAAAAACATGAAAAATAATATGAATCCAATCATAATTATTTTCATTTTCATAGGCATTTTATTCATTAGCTACCTCTTTAAAGTTTAATTAAATAAATCCTGTGCATCCAACATTATATCTACAACTCGAACATTAAACGGACATCTTTCTTCACAGTCTCCGCAGGCAATGCATTCAGTGGCATCATATTTCAAGTTATTGTAGTGTTCATGAACACTTTGAGGAACCTCATCATGAATAACAGCCAAATCATAAAGCTTGATTACCATTGCAACATCAATTTCTGAGGTGCATGGAGCGCAGTGTCCGCAATACATGCATTTTCCTTCAAATGAATGTTTTGGCGCATTGGCTAAAATATCTTTATATTCCTTTTGAGATTCTGAAGCGGTTTCATATTCCAATGCAGCATCCAATTCCTCAACATTATTAACCCCAACAAAAATGCTTGCAACACCTTTTTGAGATAAAGCATAATGAATACACTGAACAGGAGTCAGAGCAACTCCGAATGGAGAGTCATTTTCATTAAATAATCTTCCACTTGCATAACCTTTCATTACAGTGATTGGAATTTCATTATCCTCACATAACTGATAGAGTTCAGCTCTTCTTGGATCAAGACCTGCCAAATCAGTATATTTGTCTTCATTTGAATAATCCTCAATTACTTCAGTTGGAGGAAACATATCGTATGCAGGATTGATACTGAACATTATCAACTCGATTTCAGGGTTTTTGGCAGCCAAAAGAGCAATATCCGTGTTGTGGGTACTTAAACCAATATGTGAAATGGTTCCATTTTCTTTAAGTCCACGGACATATTCCATGAATTCTCCGTTCATGATATGATTGTAATCATCTAACTCATCCACATAATGAACCATACCAAAATCAAGTGTTTCAATTTGGAATCTTTCCATAAAATCCTCAAAAGCCTCTTTTACCTTATCCATTTCACGAGTTCTCAAATACTGGTTATTTTGCCAAGTAGCACCAATATGACCTTGAATAATCCATTTATCACGAGTGTCTTTAATTGCCTTACCCAAATTCGTTCTGACAGTTGGTTCACTCATCCAGCAGTCCAAAAAATTAATTCCATTAGCTTCACAATGCCTTACTATCTCTTCAACTTCATCATATGGTCTTTCCACAAACCATTCAGCACCAAAAGCTATCTCACTTGCTTTAAGTCCTGTTTTACCTAAATTTCTGTACTTCATTTCAATCCCCATAATAGTTAATATTATTTATTAACTTCATTGATAATAATAATTATGAATAAAAAAAGATGTGGCTGGGTCGAAGGCAAAGAAGACATTTATATAAAGTATCACGATGATGAATGGGGAATCCCAAAATACGATGACGACATATTATTTGAAATGTTAATCCTAGAATCATTTCAGGCAGGATTATCCTGGATTACCATATTGAAAAAACGTGAATCATTCAGAGAAGCCTTTGATAATTTTAACTTGGACAAAATTATTGATTATGATGATGCGAAAGTAAGTGAATTAATGGAAAATGAAAAGATTATCAGAAATAAGGGAAAAATCGAAGCGACCATAGCCAATGCAAAAATATTTAAGGATATTCAAAAAGAGCATGGCAGTTTTTCAGATTATATATGGAACTTTACAGATGGAAAAGTTATAAAAGCAGAGTATAAAACAAAATCAGAGTTATCTGAAAAGATTTCAAAGGATTTAAAGAAAAAAGGTATGAAATATGTGGGGCCAACCACAATATATTCATACTTAGAGTCTATCGGCATAATTGATAATCATACCAAAGATTGTTTTATGTTTTAAGAAATTATCCTAACATTCCTGCATGTTGCTGGACGAAATATCCATTATAATATGTTTTTATTAAATGATATTTTCCATCAACCCAAATAGCATTGACAGAAGCTATTCCATCATCATTTGTTGTTACTGGATAGTCCTTTCCATCAACATTGAATGTGACGCTCTGATTAGCATAAGGATTTCCATTACCGTCCAGAATTTTAACCGGATAACCCATAGAATAATGAACAGAATATATGTATGCATCAGGCATTTCTTCCATCCAATCTATGAATTCTCCATCAGCAAAGCTTTTTGGCATCAATATTGTATTTAACACTTTAATCTGATTGGATACAGTATATTCTTTATTGCTGGTTACAATATCATAATATCCCGGAGCGAGATTTATTCTTAATGTGGCAATTCCCTGAGAATTGGTTGTTCTGACATATTTTACCCTATTTATCTCAAATGTAATTTCCTGATTAGCTATAGGAGTATAGGATTCATCTACCAGTTTGGCTTCAAATTGTGATTCATTCTTATAATATTTGATTAAATCTTTAGTGAATAAGTAAGGAGTTACTTTAATATGATTACTTACCACACATCCATCATTAAGGTTTACAACAGTGATAATGTAATCTCCGGGAATTAAATTAATATTCAATCCTGCTTTTCCATCATCATCTGTAATCCTGTCATATATGACTCCATTTATATTCATCTGTAACTTTGCATTAACCAAAGGTGTTCCATTACCATTAATAAGCTGAACAATAAATTGTGAATCATTCTTATAAATTTTAATCAAATCATTGGATAAAATGGATGGTAAAACGGATACATTATTACTTATCTTAAATCCATCGTTAAGATTTTCTGAAGTTACAATATAATTTCCCGGATTAAGATTGATGTTCAATTTTGCTATGCCGTCACCATCTGTGGTACGATTGTAGAAAACACCATTAATATTGAATTGGACAGTTTTGTTAACTAAACTATTACCTTGACCATCCAAAGCCCTAACCAAATACTGTGAATCATTTTTATAAATTTTAACCAAATCATTGGATTTTAAAGTTGGTAAAACACTTACATTTGTTTGATATGAACATCCTGAAATAGCAGGCAATCCGCAAAAACTCACTTCCATGAGATATGTTCAGACATTTAACATTATAGGCAAACTAGTTTGGCCATTAGAATCAGTCCATCTATCATAGCTCATACCGTTAATTCTAAATCGGATTAATTTATCTTTCATTGGCCTGTTTATATCATCTAAAAGAGTAATGAGAAAATTCGTTCCATTATTATAGTAAATCGTGTAATTTTCTCTTTGAGGTAAAATCTCCGTGTTGAATGATGGTATATTGAATATTATATTTTTATAAGTCCCGTTGGCAAATGTTTCATCACCACCATAATAAAAATCAATGGAATATCTGCCTTTTTCCAAATCATGGAAGTTATAACTTAAAGAACCATTTGTTAAATTAAATTTCTGATTTTCTAAAAAGGAAAATACTATAAAACCTGTAGCATTAGGATTTGAATTTAACAATAATGTAGCATTTCCATCACTTGTTCTGTTAATTATAACTATTTTAAAATCAGGATCCATTTTATCAGAAGCCAAATTAGCAGTTGAATTGATAACTACTGCATCGGATAGATTTTCTTCAGCCACATGATTAATTGCATAATAAAATGCATTTGGATTATATATTCCTATAACATACCTCAAACTATCAGAATCGTCCAATGTAGTGACCGGAGATAATTCATTGAATTGCAAATCACCATAATTATTATCATTAACTTCACTCACGTTCTCATTAGCCGAAACCTGAGATATCATAAAAAATGATAATAATAATATGAGCATTATATATTTTTTAGAAATCATGTAATATTATTTTTACTAAATGTTATATAAATTTTACTAAAAAATTAATAAATAGAACAATGAAAATATAACATGGTGATATAATGTCAGACATTAAGAAAGTAAGTGATTTTTTAGCTGATGCAGGAGTATTTTTCCTTGCAAGCATAGATGGCGATCAAGCAAAATGCAGACCATTAGGTTTTCAAATGTTAGTAGACGACAAAATATACTTTGGAGTAGGTAGCTTCAAAGAAGTATGGAAACAAATTGAAGAAAACCCAAAAATAGAAATTGTTGCACTTAACGAAACAAAAGACAAATTCTTAAGATATTTCGGTACTGCAAAAGCAGACCCTAATCCAGAACTTGTAGAAAAAACATTTGAAATAATGCCCGAAATTGGTGAACTTTACAAAGAAAACGGTTGGGAAATGGCAATTTTCTATTTGGATGATGCTACAGCAGAATTCAGAAATATGATGGCTGTTGAAGAAACTTTAAAATTTAAATATTAATGCTTTATGCATTAATATTCATTTATTATTGCCAATGCATTCAATGTTCTTGGAAAACCAATATATGGCAAAAGAATAGTCAATGCATCAACCAATACCTTCTTATCATTACCAACATTCAGATTACCTAATACATGGCCTCTGAGCTGATTTTCACAACCTCCCAAAGTAGCAAGAATGCAGAAGGTAACCAATTCACGGTCCTGGTCAGATAATGCATCCCTTGTGTAAAAATCACCGAAACAGTATCCTGCCAAAAAGTCATTGAACCTTTCCTGACCTTCAGGAGTATTTTCAATCATTGAATCTATCATGTCTGAACCGAAATATCTTTTTTGAATTTCAAGACCCATTTCATGACGGTTTTCCTCATTTACTGTTGAAATACTGTCCAAAGGAAGTTCAACACCATTCTCAGCCAAAACATCATTTGTTATTTCAAATAATTCAAAAGTTTTTCCAAGTCCAACATATGCAACAGACTGATATAGAACTTCTTTTATCTCAATTGGACTTAAAACTTCCAAAGCATCACGAACAGCGATTGCATATTTTTCTTTTGATGTGTTTGTTATTAAAGTAGCCAAAGTAACTATAAATCTGGTTCTTTTGATATTGAGACATATTCCAATATTTCCTGGTTATTAAAGCTATTGAATATCTCAAAAAAATCAGGATCATTTTTCCTTAACTTCAAAATAATTCCTCCATTAAAATTAATAATACATATATAGAACATGGATATTATATTTTTAGAAAAAGTGGAAAATGGTGAAAAAGAAAAATTTAATTTTCTTTTTCTATTTGATGATAAAATATATAACCTCATTTATCACCCATATAACTTAATTAATAGTTTACATGAAGTTATATTTAAAATTAACTCTTTTTAATTTAGTTTAACCTAAATAAAGAAAAAATAAAGAATTATTTTTAGTTTAGCCTAAAAATAACTGAAAAAAATATTATTCTTCACTATCATTTTTATCTTTAAAACCTAAAATATCTCCAATCATGAATGCACCTACGAAAAGACCTTTCATGCCTTCATAGGCAAGTGATTCGATTGCATTTAATTTCCAGGTTTGTTTTTCTTTAACTAGAATTTCATTACCGTCAACAACTGCGGTTTCTTCAATATCTATTTCTTTTTTAGCCATAATAACATCTCCATTAAAAAAACTTTGTTTTCTAATTATAGATTATAATAAAAGTTATATTTAAAATTAACTATGTATAATTTAGTTTTACCAAAAATAATAATATAAATTTAGTTATATCTAAAAAAAAGTTTTTATAAACCTAAAAATTTAATTTTTTAGTGCATGAATGCAAATTGGCAATGCCAAAATTGTAATGAATGATGCTACATAATACATTAGAGCATACCCGCTGCTTGAAGAAACGAAAAATCCCAATAATGCTGGCCCGAATCCCATTGTTGCATCACAAAAAATGAAAAATGTGGATAAAGCATAAGACCTGCGATTTTCACTTGAATTTTTAGTGACAATGGCTGTGCATGCTGAGTTCAGTGTACCGAATCCCAAAGCAAGACCTATTGCACAGACAAACACAGTAATGTTGGAAGGAATGAAAGCTATTAAAAACAGCCCGATACTTTGAGCAACAATTCCCGTTACGCAAATTATCATATCCCCATAATTATCCTGAATACGACCAGCCAACGGCCTGGATATTACAAGACAGACCGAATATATGATGAAAAACCAGGAAAATGCTTCAACCAAATCCACATCAACAGCATAAAGTCGATGAAATGACAGCACAGACACATAACCAAGAGCAGTTAATGCAGTAAACAAAGAAACTGGAATAGCTTTAAATTCAAAGATCTTTTCTAAAATACCATAATTTGCCTTTTCTAAAACATTTACATTTTCTGGCTGATAGCTGTCAACATCAATTAAAAAGAGACTTATTAATGCGATTCCGCTGAAAACGGCTGCAGCTAAAAAGCACCCGTATGAACCTGCATTATCATACAGAAATCCTCCGATGAATGGACCCAGACCGACAGCTATTGTAGTTCCCAGCATGAAATACCCAAATGCTTCACCAAAGCGCTTTTGAGGAAGTATTGCACTGGCTATAGTAACGATTGCATTGGCCGATGCACCAAAACCAATACCATGAATGAACCTGACCAGAATAAGCAAATAAACATTATTCACAAAAAAGTACAAAAAGCATGAAATGAAATGAATCGTCATGAATATTAATGCAATATTTTTCCAACTGTTTTTTTCAAGAGCATTTCCCGAGTAAATCCTTGATATGAGTCCACCAAAAATATAAACTCCTGAAACAAGACCTGCAATCATGGCTGTTGAACCCATTGATGTGGCATATTCAGTGACTGTAGACATTAATGCATACATTACAAGAGCTGTGAACAGCAATGCAAGAAAAATCAGGAAAAATGACCTTGTAAAAATTTTTTCAGATTCATTGACATTCATCAATTAAATATTGATATTTGAAATATTTAAAATAAGCTATAAATAAGAAAATTGAATAAAGGATTTAATCTCCTTTATTCCAGTTTACGATACCATAAACAACACATAGGAGTGTG
>JAFUBV010000205.1 GCA_017460025.1 Methanobrevibacter sp.
ATTCAAGCAGTTCATTAACTCCATCAAAGGGAACACTTTTTTCTTTAGGCGAATCATCATATAGCGGCTGATAGGTGTTCTTGATAAGCCCAATGTTTTCAGGAGTATTTTTATCCTTTAAAACAAGTGAAACGATTTCATTGATATTTCCACCCAACCTTTCAACATATTCGCTATCTGATAATGTTGGAAAATTGTTAACTGACAATGCTTCATTCAAACATATGACAACGTCATGAACTGTGTCGAACAGTGTTCCGTCAAAATCAAAAATGTATAATATTTTCATGATAATCTAAATAAATGTCTTAAAGAATTCTTCAAATTCCTCATCACCCATAGGCTCAGGAACTGAAACATTTTCATTGTTCATAATATTTGAAGCAAGGTTAAAGTATTCCAATGCTTCATCACTTTCAGGGTATTTTTCTACATCGGTTTTTGCATCTAATTCAGCATCCTGAATTAAATTACTTCTATGGATAGTACCAATAACATGTGTGCCTATTTTTTTGGCCAACTCATTAACAATTTCTTCCTCATTTTCCACAGTTCTGCAGTTGCAGATAATACCGCTCAAATTGCCTTTAAGCTTTTTGATGCCACGAACGATATTGTTGGCCGCATAAAGTGACATGTATTCTCCTGAAGTGACAATCAATACTTCATCAGCATACTTTTCTCTTAAAGGTACTGAAAAGCCTCCGCATACAACATCACCTAAAACATCATAAATGACAACATCCAAATCCTCATCAAAAATGCCCATCTTTTCAAGTCTTTTCATTGCGACAATAACGCCACGTCCGGCACATCCAACTCCAGGTTCGGGACCTCCACTTTCAACGCATAAGGTATTTTTGAATCCTTCAAAAACAATATCCTCTCTTTCAGGAGATCTGTTATTCTTTAAAGTGTTTACAACAGTTGGGATTCTCTTGCCGTATAATGTACGTGTGGTGTCTGCTTTTGGATCACAACCAATAATAAGGCATTTCAAATCATCACTAGCCCATGTGGCTGATAAATTAGCCACAGTTGTACTTTTACCAATTCCACCTTTTCCATAAATAGCTATTTTTTTAATCATTGTTGTGACCTCTCAATTAATTTATAAACAAAATCATTTTTTCTAACTTTTGTAGGCATTAGCACTCCCACATTAAAATTTTTAGAAACATTTTCAACATCAACGCCATCAATCTGCATCGAATCGATAATATGGGTAACAGAACCTGTAGTTTCACCCTGAATCATTATCTTATCACCAATTTTCAAATCATCCCATACCCTAAGTTCTGCAACTTTCACCTTATTGTAATAGTTAACAACCTGTCCGATGTCTTTTTTTATGAATTTCGATTGGTTGGTTTCGCTTGTCTCAAATGGAGTGTTGAAGTAAAATCCTGTATCACATCCCCGGATAAATACACTTTTTAGCTCTTCCATCCATTGAGGATTGACTTCATATTCCAAAGGATTACTTTCATATGAATCAATGGCCTGCCTGTAGATTCCAGTTACCATTGCTCCATAATCAGGACTACGTGCCCGTCCTTCAATTTTAAATGAGCTGACGCCGGATTTAATTAATTCCGGAATATGCTCAATCAGGCACATGTCTTTCGGTGAAAAGAAGTTAGTCCTGTAACTGTCATCAAAAGACTGTGAGATTATGAAGGACTCCTCTGCAACTTCACTGGTATTTGAAACCGCATCATTCTGAGATTCTTCAAAAGTCAGTGTCCAGTTTTTACGGCAAGGCTGCAGGCAGTCTCCACAATTTGCACTTCTCCCATATAATCCATAACTTAAAAAGCATCTGCCGGAAATTGCCATGCACATTGCACCATGAATGAATATTTCAGTCTCGATTGGAGATTTTTTAGTGATTTCTGTAATTTCATCCAATGACAACTCACGGGACAATATTGCTCTTTTGGCACCCAATTTATGCAGTGTCCTTAGTGCATAAGAATTAGTTATGTTTTCCTGAACGCTGACATGAGCTTCAAGTCCATTTGCAACAGTATTTTCAATCAGTCCGATATCCGATAAAATCAGTCCGTCAATTTCGCTTTCAGATATCTTGTCCAGATTACTGTCAAGTTCTAAAATCTTATCTTCCTTTAAAATAGTATTTGTGCAAAGATATGTTTTTGCACCATAATCCTGAGCTATGGATGAAATTTTACTTAAAACATCTAAAGAAAAGTTTTTGGCATTAGCTCGCATATTATAATCATCTAAGCCAAAATAAACAGCATCAGCACCATTTTCCAAAACAGCACGTAGAGATATGAAATTTCCTGCAGGAGCTAATAATTCAACCATAATAATCTTTTAAGGTTTGTAATAAGTCTCAGCTTCAATATCTTCAGGAAGTTCAGTAGGATAACATTCATTTAAACAACCCAGACATAAGTTTTCTCCAGGCATTCCTATAGCTTCAATAAGGGAATCCAAAGTAATATAACCTAAAGTATCAATGTCAAGCTGTTTTTGAATTTCTTCAATGGAATAATTAGCTGCAATTAACTCTTTTTTGGTAGCCATAGCCACACCATAGAAACATGGAGCAATTACAGGAGGACATCCAACCAGGAAATGAATTTCAGCAGGTTCCGCTTCCTTAACCAAATCAAGCAACTGTTTGGAAGTGGTACCCCTTACAATACTGTCATCGATCAAAATTATCTTTTTGCCTTTGATTGCATCTTTGATTGGATTTAATTTAAGTCTGACTGCCAATTCACGTTCTTCTTGAGTCGGCATGATAAATGTTCTTCCAACATACCTGTTTTTAATTAAACCTTCACCATAAGGTATTCCGGAAGCTCTTGAATATCCAATAGCTGCAGGAATTGATGAATCCGGAACAGGAATTACAACATCCGCATCAATAGGATATAGTTTATGTAACTGTTCACCTATATGTAATCTTGTTTGGTAAACATTAATACCATCAATGGTACTGTCTGG
>JAFUBV010000206.1 GCA_017460025.1 Methanobrevibacter sp.
CCAATATTTTGATAATGACTTCAAAAGTGGTTGAATTTCCAGTATTTAATGAAGGAAGATTCCATAAAATCATTTCAGTATCATTATATACAAGATATGATTTGTTTCCAATTTCTTGAACTTCAAAGGCACTATCCAATAAATCAGTAACATTAATGTTTTTAGAGTTAACCTCACCAGCATTTGTCACAGTAATGGCAAATTTAACAAGATTTCCCACATAACACTCTGTTTCATTGACTGTTTTTACTACAGTTAAATTATCCGGAATAACAGTTATATTTGCACTGTCATTGATATATGAGTCTTCTGGATAATCTAGAAGATAAGCACTTGCTGTATTGGTTATTTCACCCAATTTAGTAGTGCGTGCGGTAGCCCATAGTCTATATGATTCATTTCCTTTTAAATTGTATATCAACCACCTGGCGGAAATATCATCATGAGATGCTATTGCTTTTTCGCCGTCAGGGTTTTCATCAATAATTCCACAGTCATCTATTTCCAATCCGTCAAAAACAGTGTCTGTCATCGGATCTTCAACAAAAATATCTGTGAGTTCCACAGGCCCTTCATTTTTAACGGTAATTGTAAAGTTGACTAAAGAATCATTTCCCACAACAGTGACATTTGCCTCTTTTGTGATATTTAAAGCCAAAATTTGGAAATCAGTTTCGGATTCAATTTCAGTGTAATATACATCACGTGCATGGCTTGCTTTAACTGTATAATTACCAGGTTTAAGACTTTTTTGGATATTTGACATCGCACCTGAAATTTCAGTTAAAGGAGCAGATACTTCAGCAACTAATGTTTCTGTTTTAACATTTAATGAATTATCAATGCTTGCGGATAAAATTCCTGAATTAGAATCATTTGAAGCATCATCAACTTTAAATATTTTTAAAGTAATGTTTTGGGCATCTTCAAGAGTGTCCTGCCAGATATTGTTGCCTACATCAGCTTTATCATATCCTGAAACAGGATTTTGTAAAGCGTCAGTATAAGCGGTAACCGTTTTCAGTTCACCATCATGATAAACCTCATAGGTTATATTGCATAATCTGATGTGGCTGACATCACCTGATGTGACTGATGAGAAATCTTCTACAATTTGCTGATTTTTGAAAAATGAAGTTGCATTACCACCGTTCCAGATTGCATTTGCAATATTGTCCCATCCCTGTAAAGTTACAGTTATATTAACATCACTCGGATAAAAAGATACTTTCTTATCAACAGAAATATCCAATGAGGATGAATTTGCTCTGTTTTTACCGAAGATAGTGTTGGAAATATCCAGGGTAGCTAATTCATAAAGATAAATTGCTGAACCGAAACTCGCATTATTTCCATTAAAGTAAGAATCTGTAACAATTGCATGGTGGGAATCTGGAGTTTCTGTACGTATACAAAGAGCTCCGGCCAGGTAAGGAGCAGAATTATCTTCAAATCTACAATTTACAATGTAAGAATTAAGTGATTCTTTTGAAGGATTTTTTCTTAAAAGAACCGCACCACTTGTATATGGACCGGCAACACCAGTTAACTTAGTGCTTGTATCATAACCTTAACCTTTAAAAACGGTATTGTTGGTAAAATTACATCCAGTCAAGTTAACAAAACCGTCTGAGTGACAATAAATTGCACCACCATCCGAATA
>JAFUBV010000207.1 GCA_017460025.1 Methanobrevibacter sp.
TACTTTAAATAATATAGAGCATATTGATATTTCCGCTGTTGTTTTTATTGGCGGAACTGAAAAGCTAAGAGACGACACGGAAGAATCATATTCAGAAAAGTTAGGTGTTCCCGTTCAATTTGCTAAGGATAAAGACATTCCCTATGATCTCATTGTCGATATGATAAGACAGTATGACATCGATACTGTGATGGATTTAAGTGATGAACCTATCCTGGATTATCCCAAAAGGTTTAAGATTGCCTGCAAAGTATTAAATGAAGGAATAACATATACCGGACCTGACTTTAAATTTGAACCTCACAGCGAATATGATGTTATGGAAAAACCGTCCATTACAATTCTCGGAACAGGAAAACGTATTGGAAAAACGGCAGTATCAGGATTTGTATCACGATTAATTGATAAGAACGGATATGAACCTTGTGTAATTGCTATGGGAAGAGGCGGACCTGAAGAACCTGAAATAGTTCATGGTGAAGAGCTTGAAATTTCAGCTGAATTTTTATTGGAACAATCACAAAAAGGAGTTCATGCGGCTAGCGATCACTGGGAAGACGCTTTGATGAGCAGAATCCTGACCATTGGTTGCAGACGCTGCGGCGGAGGAATGGCAGGTGAAGTCTTTTTAACAAATATGAAAAAAGGCGCTAAGCTTGCAAACGAAGTTGATTCCAAATTCGCTATTTTTGAAGGAAGTGGTGCGGCCATTCCACCAATTAAAACCAATAAAAAAATTGCACTCATTGGAGCCAACCAGCCAATAACTAACTTAACCACATATTTTGGACCTTATAGAATTGGTCTGGGTGATCTTGTTATTTTAACAATGTGTGAAGAACCAATGACAAGTTCAGAAAAAATAAAAGAAATCGAAGAGTTTGTTAATGAAATAAATCCTGATGCAACTGTCATATCAACAGTATTCAGACCTAAACCATTAGCAGATATCTCCGGAAAAAAAGTCTTATTTGCAACCACCGCTCCCGAGGAAGTTAAAGATAAACTTGTTTCATATCTTGAAGAAAATTATGATTGTGAAATTGTGGGAACTACAGCTCATTTATCAAACAGACCTCTTTTAAAAGAAGATATGGCCAAGTATATGGATAAAGCTGAGGTTATGCTTACTGAACTTAAGGCGGCTGCAGTTGATGTGGCAACAAAGGACGCTATTGAAGCAGGATTAGAAGTAGTTTACTGTGATAATATCCCTGTTGCTATTAGTGATAAGTATCCTGATTTGAAGGACAGCGTTATTGAATTAGTGGATAAAGCAATTGATGATTTCAACAAATCATCATAATTTTATTTTTTTTATTCCATTTCTTGCAAATATTTTAATATTTCTAAAGACAATTCAGTATTTTTATATAATCTTACTTTATGGGCATCTTCATTCAGACAAATAACTAAATTATTTTCTTTTAAATCAGCCAAAACATTAGAGATATGGTTTGTTCTTACACCAATTTGTTTAGCAATATCAGAAGGTATCTTTACACCTTTGCCAATATATTTTATAACACTAAGTCTATATGATGAAGCCATCAGATAACCTAATGAGTTTAAAATTTCATCTTCATTCATACCAATAATTATATTTTCATACTATTTAAATATATAATATTTTTTTAAAAATTTAGCATAAAATGTACATATATGTTCAATATAAATAAATTAAATTTAATAATTTTATAAAATTATTGCATATATATATTCGATTAAAAAAAATTGGATTAATATAAAATACTATTTATCTATTAAAATTCATAGAATAAAATAATGAAAAAAATAACAATTGGTCTTGGCGAGAATAAAGATGTCATAAAAGCCTGTGAAGCATTCAAAAAAGAACATGATGATGTAGAAATCCTATTTGCAGAAAATGATGATGATTTAGTTGAAGCTATTTTAAATGATGACATTGATGGAGTTGTTAGAGGATCACTTCCCGCATCAAGTGTCATGAAACAATTAAACAAAAAATTCAGCGACATTTCAAGAGCAACATACATCAACGGCGAAGATGTCGAATTTCTATTAACACCCGTGGGCATTGATGAAGGAGAAAGCATTGAAGAAAAATTAAAAATAGCAATGCAATGTGGAGAATTCCTTAAAAAACAATCAAAAACACCAAAAATAGCAGTCATGGCATCCGGCAGAAAAGGCGACTATGGAAGAAGTGAAGAAATATCAAAATCCATCGATGAAAGCGAAGAGCTGACAAAACTGATTAAAGAAAATACTGATTTTGAAGTGATTAATCACTATATTTTAATAGAAAAAGCAATAAAAGATAACTGCAATGTCATTATTGCACCAAACGGCATCATTGGAAATATAATATTCAGAAGCCTGGTTCTTGTTAATTCCTGGCCAAGTTATGGAGCAGTTACCTTTGGAATTGATAAAATATACATTGACACAAGCCGTGACCAAAATACACAAGGATATTTAAGAAGCTTGAAATTAGCTTACAAATTAGCTAAAA
>JAFUBV010000208.1 GCA_017460025.1 Methanobrevibacter sp.
AATAATTCTTCCCAAGCTTCTAAAGATTCTTTAGCAGCTTCTTCACTTAATTTTTCAATAGCATAACCTGCATGGATTAAAACATATTCGCCAATTTCAACATCCGGAAGTAAATCCATTTTAGCTTCTTGTCTTGCTCCACCAAAATCAGCGTATAATACATTAGCTTCCCTATCAATTTTAACAATTTGTGCTGGTGCTGCAATACACATATTTTTCATCTCCAAAAATTAAATTAATTAATACATAAAATATATTATTAATCATTATATAAAATTATCTAAAATGGTGATGAAATGACAAATATTGTAATAGGATCCGGTCCTGCAGGAAGATTGGGTTCCTATGAACTCGGAAAGTTAGGACAAGATGTAATTTTAATCGAAAAGAATCATATTGCAGGAACCTGTTTAAATGAAGGATGCATGGTTATTTGTGCATTAAGTGACATTTCAAAATTTATTGATTCAAATAATAGATTTAACAGCTATGGCTTTATTAAAAGCCAAATTGATGTCAGCTATGAAAAAATAGTGGAAAAAATAACTCAAACACAGGAAAAACTTCGTAAATTAAACCAAATTGAAAATGAAAGCGTTGGAAATAATGTTATTTATGGCGAAGCTAAAATTAATGATGATATTGTGGAAGTTAACGGTGAAAGCTTCGAATACGATAATCTCCTAATAGCTACAGGCGCAAGACCACATATTCCTGATGTCAAGGGCAGCGAATATGGTCTAACCAACAAAGACATTCTAAAAATGAATGAAATACCTGAAAAATTAAATATTGTTGGTGGAGGAATCATTGCCAGTGAGATAGCAAATATTTTCTCAACATTAGGCAGTGAAGTTAACGTTATTGTCAGAAGCAAGTTTTTAAAAGAGCTTGACAATGACGCAAAAGATTATCTTTTAAAACACATCATGAGTGATGTCAATATCCTGGAGGATACGGATATTGAAGAATGCGGAAAAAACAAGGTCGTTACATCTGACGGCAATGAACTTGAAGGAATTCCATTCTTTGCAACGGGCAGAGTTCCAAATTCCGAAATCGCTGAAGGTTTTGTTGACATTAATTCAGACAAAACCATAAAAGTCGATGAATTTATGAAAACTTCACGGGACAATGTATATGCTGCAGGTGATGTGACCGGAGGATGGCAGCTAACTCCAGTAGCCAGAATGGAGGGCATTTGTGCTGCAAGAAACATTGCAGGATACTTGAATAAGGTAAGTTATGACTGTGTTGCACAGACCATCAGTTTAAACACCGAAGTCAGTTTTGTGGAAAATGAGAAAATTGGTGATGTTGAAACAAAAAGCATAGCAATTCCAGGAATTGCAGGACCAGGCGCATTTTGGAAAATACTGACCGGCGATACAGGATATGCAAAAATAGAATTTGACAGTGAAAACAACAGAATCAAAAAAATTAACTCAATATCCCCATCATCAACAAGCGATGTTGCATATTTATCTTATTTAATGAGAATAGACTCACCATTAGATGAATATTCAAACTTCCTGGAAATACATCCATCTACAGATACAAATTATAAAATCATTAAAAATTTGTGGTTATAACCTATTTACCACAAATATCTATTATTTTTTTAGCCAAATTATCACTAGTTGCTAAAATTTCTTTGGAATATTTATTGGAATTGGATTTAAGTGAATCATAATTTTCAAATGCTTTTAAAATGGTTTCATTAGCATTTTCAATGTCTGTTTCCAAAATAGCTCCTTCAAAAACGCCTGCCATATTATGATATCTTCCCCATTTTATTTTGGTTACTGTAACAATAGGGATTTTACATGCAGTGAGCTCTTCAACCATGACCCCGTCATCAGTAAGAACCGCCAAATCAATAAAGTCATAAAGATGCTTTAACCAATCTATAAAGCCCAAATAGATTATTTTATTTTGATCAATCATGTCCATATATTCATCATGCATAGGATAACCGACCAAAAGCAAATTGTAATCATCAGCAAAATCAGAAAAATTATTGGCCGTTTCTATCATTCCTTTAAAAAGAGATGAGCCTGAAGAAAACAAAATTGTCTTTTTATTTTCATCAAATAGTGGAATTTCTTTAAGTTTTTCAATAGCTATTTCACGATTTCCAGAATCAACATCATCATTTACAGGATAATATGCCTTAGAAAGATTATCAGGAAGATTATTTTCTCTGAATAAATAGTATTCCGGCAAAACAAAACAATGATTTAATTTAGGAGATACTTTCATATCCAATGGAGTGCAGCACAAGCAGACGCATGGTTTTCTTGACAGCTTTGCTCCGACACTAGCTACGATAGATCCTCCACCAATGATTCCCACTACAAAGTCAACATCCAATTTATTGATAAGTTTTCTAACTTTAAAAGTAGCGGTCAGCATTTTAAAAGCAGCTTTAATTGAAGATAATTTTGTTGCCGCATGGCCTCCTGCCTGAGGTATTGAAATTTTATGCCAGGAATATCCTTTCTTTTTAAACAAAATCCCCGGTGCGGACTCATCCAGTGCCAGTTCACATTGAACACCATGGTTTTCAAGTGCAGATATGACATTATATGCTATAACAGCATCACCGCCTAATCCCCTTCCGGTGATAACAACAAGTGCTTTCACTTAATCACCCCTATGAAGTGTGGAAGGTTCTTTAGGGATAATTGCATCAGTGTGAATTGCATGAGGATTGAAAAGTAATCTTCTAAAGCCTAATGCTATTAAGATTTCATTTTCAACAGTATATTGTTTGTCTTTAAGAATCCATTTACGCAATAGGTCACCTAATCCACCACCGGTCAGAACATCCATAATGAAGTCTCCGAATGTAGGGTCAAGCAATCTTAAACGTTGTCTGAAGAATACTTTGAGAGTGCTTCTTCTGACAAATGCAGTGAAACAGACTGTAAATATTGTAAGCAATATTGTCCACCAGAATCCGCCCGTCAAGTAAAATGCAATTCCTAAAGCTACTGCAAAAGTATGGTTTCCAACTTCTCCCAACATGATTTTTCCTGCAAAATCCAATGGGCAATATGCCAAACATACTACAAAGATTAATAAAGGAGTATAAACTGCTGGAAGTTCCTCTATTGGGAGTGTTCCGGCCAACAACATACAAATTACAGTGACAATTGACATCACCATTGTTACCATTGCACATGATCCCGGTTGCATATCTGAAATATTTAATGGCTGTATTAAAAATGCTATAACAATTGATGATAATCGGAATCCATGAATAAATCCTACAATCATAACCAGAAGCATTCCAATTCCTCTGGAAAACTGACCGATTTCCAAATTCATAAAGCTGAATTTTCTTCTACCAAAAATGTCATCAATGAATGCACATATACCGATGATTAAAACCAAATCATTATATCCTGGGAGCAAATAGAAAGATAATACAATAAATGGAATTATCCCAACACCGCGAGGAATACCTCCTCTTACATTGGGAAATAAGTTACCTAATAATCCTCTTTTACCCAAAAATCTAAACAATGCATCTACAACAGCAGTTCCCATCAAACAAATGATAAAAACATAAATAAATGCATAAACCATCGACATATACATAATACTAACCTGTTTTATTTATCACTTATAAGTTATAATAATAATCCTATATAAAATCTATGATAAGGCATATCTTAAAATCGCTGCAATACCACCTAAACTTTCTAATTGCTTTCCGCCATCATGTTCACAGCTAATAACCATCACATCACCTTTCATATTTTCAACCATATCCATTTGTTGGCCTAAATTATTAGCTGCTACCATTTTATCCAATATCAGCAGTTTCTCAACAGCACCCAAATTAATGGCTTCAGTTGTTTCCTTTATACCATAGGCAACCTTTGAAGAATTCTTGGCAATTTCTTCCAAAAGACTTTCAACAGCAATCATTTCACTGGCCACCCTATTTTCTACCGTTAATTTTTCAACGGTGCCTTTTTTTAGAACTTCATGAATTCCAACTCTTCCGCCGGTTCCCGTGTTTTCAATAATGGATTTTGAAGCCAAGTCCTTATGTTTGTCTTTAAGATAATCATAGAAATCGTTCTTATAAAATCCTGGTCCTGCAACAATGATATTTTGAATTGAATCGAATTTATTCAAAGAGTCCACAATAGTTTCATAGAATTTTACGATATTTTTGTTTCTATTCTTATCGAGAATGCGCTTTCCTGAAATATTGCCCTTAATAGGACCATAATATTCAATCCCGAATTGCCTCATCAAACCTAATGTTGCAGTGTCGTCCTCAATGACAACAATGATTGCAGACAATTTTTTGGAAGCATCAATGGCCTGTTTCAATCTTTTCAATGCCCATTTTGGCCATTTAACTTTTTTAATTGTTAATGGAGTGTTCAGCTTAACTTCC
>JAFUBV010000209.1 GCA_017460025.1 Methanobrevibacter sp.
AAAAAGTTAAAAAAAGGAATAGTATAAAACTATTCAGACACGAAATATTGATTTAAGATTTCAAGAATTTGTTCCATTTCCTCTTTACTAATTTGAGTTGGTTCTTTTGCAAATATTAATCTTAAATCAGATAAATCTTGTGGAATTAAATCAACGATATGGACTGCAACTTTGTGTCTTAAACCGATTTTGCTTTCAAGTTCTTCAATGATTTTTTCTGTATCTTCAATTGAAAATCTTGGGAATCTTGCAAGATGGTTTAAAGTTACGTTTTGTTCGTAATTTAATTCATAATCTTGAGAGAATTCTTCAAGAGTCTCTTTAACTACGACTCCTGGAATTTCCTCTTTTTTTATGATATTTTTACCTATCATTTAAATCAGTTTTGTAATTTTAAGTGGTCAGGTCTAACAATTAAGTCTTTTGCTTTGTTTCCTTCTTTTAAAGCTACTAAATATGCTTTACCTTTGGTTCCAACGATTTTACCAGTTTTACCGTGGAATCTTGAATGTGGTTGACCTTTTTGAATACTTGGATTAATAATAATGTGAACTAAATCTCCTTCTTCAAATTTTTGGAATCTGTTAGTGATTGGGTTAGTTCTTCCTTTTCTTTCAACTTTTGTCATTTTTTTTCTTGATCTGCTTCTAAATCCTCTTGATCTTTGCATTTTATTACCTCGATTTATTAATGCACTGGGTATTAATTAAGTCTATGTTATCAGCTACCTAGTATCAAAAAAGCCCATAAATACTAGTAACATAGAGTGTGAAAATAATTTATCATCAGTGATATGATAATAGTATAATTTATATTTGAAGATATTAATATACTTTTAGTTTTTCTACTTTTATCGTGATAATTATTTTAAAATTTGATGGAATTTATTTGATAAATAAAAAATGAAAAGGTAATTAATCAATCATTACCCATTCATTATTGCCTAAATGTTTCCAATAGTGATCATCTGGACCTAACTGAACTTCTCCTGTATAAATTGTTCTTCCGGCTTGTTCACTGTAAAATGCGCCATCATCAATATCAGTACTGCTATCATCGGAAGATATTACATCGACCACATCTTCAACTATTTCTAAATCCTCTTCAACACTACATTCTTTAAACTCATCATTTCCTTCAAAAGTAACATTAACAGTATAATTTCCCTCTGAAACATTGGTAAGTTCTATGGATGCTTCACCATACTCATTGGTTTCTACTTCTTCATCAATAACGGTATTTGATTCGTTATCAATAATTTCAATGGAAATATTTTCATTAGCAATTGACGTAGTATTATTTAAGTCAGTTGATTTGACTAAAAAAGTAGTATTTGTATGAACAGTACCATTAGTTACAATATTAATTTTAGGCTCTTGCTTGAAGGCATTTGTCAGGGATAATCCTCCTACAACAAGAATAATTGCTATGATGGCTATTAATACTATGATAATTTTATTATTATTCATTATAACACCTGTTTAATAGTATTAATGTTAGGATTATTAAATTTTTTTAATAATTATGTCCACAATTTTAGTGATGATATTGATGGTGTTAAAAAAATGGTGTGGAAGATAACGTGTTTAGTTATCTTCAAATCTTCTTCTGTCAATTAATTCTTGACGTTTACCTGGGTTCCAACCACCGGATGCAGATTTTGCACGACCTACTTGTTGTACGTATCCGGTAATTCTGTCATACCATTCCACGTCTTCACTTTCACCACAGGTAGGACAAACATGGTTAAGTCCTTTCATTAAAGTTTTACATTTTAAACAGAAACTTAATGCTGAACTGTAAGCCCAGAAACCAATATTTGATTTTCTTGCAATTTTATTGGTTAAACTCATTAATGAATCTGGATCTGAGTATGATTCACCCATGAATGCATGGAAGATGTGTCCACCAGGAGTTAATGGGTGGTATTGTTCTTCAATTTTAATTTTTTCAATTAATGATGCTGAAGTATCTACTGGTACATGAGATGAGTTGGTGTAGTAGTTTGCATTTCCGTCTCCTTGTACAATAGCTTGGTCTCCGAATTGTTTTTTATCGAGAGTTGCAAATCTGTAGGCAGTAGATTCAGCAGGAGTTTGCAATACAGACCATCTGAGTCCAGTTTCTTCTTTTAATTGGTTAGCTCTGTCATTATTGTATTAGAGACATTTGATACCGAATTTATTTGCATCTGGGTTTTCAATACCTTCTCCGAATAAGGATAATAACATTTCATTAAGTCCGACAAAACCAAATGATAAGGTTGAGTTTTGGATTCTGTAGTATGAATCTTCAGCTACTTTTTGTTTTAAGAATGGTAAAATGTGGAAGTCATTTAAACATTTTAATCCTTGTTCTCTTCTAAGCATTAAGGTTTCAGTAGCTAAGTCCATGTATTCATCTAAGTATTCGAATACTTGGGTTTCATCTTTGGATTGGTATCCGATTCTTGGGAGGTTTAAGGTTACGTATGCAAGGTTACCGGTTCTTAAACAGTCTTGATCCCAGTCTCCAGTCCAGTTGTCTTGTAAACAGGTTCTGCAACCCATGTAGTTAGCCATGTCTCCTCTGTAATCAGCTAACATGTTTACAAAGTATGATGAACCGTATTTTGCGGATAATTCGTGAACTAAACGGATATCATCTTCGTATTCACTGGTCATAGTTTCTTCACGTAATGTGTAAATGGTATTTGGGAATAAGTGAGGTTTTCCTTCTTTATCTCCTTCAAGTAAAGTTTCAGTGAATGCTCTTTGGATTAATCTTGTTTCTTCTTCAAAATCAGCGTAAGTTCCGACAACTTGACCTTTTGGTCCGTATGCGGTTTCATCTTTTAAGAAATTAGGAACTCCGAATTCCAATGCCATACTTGTGAATGGTACTTGAGATCCACGAGCTGCGTAAGCCATGTTTAAGTTATAAACAAGCATTTGTACGGATTGTTTGATTTCTTCGTAAGTTCTTCCTCTTGCGAATGGTGCTACAAAAACGTTCCAGAGAGACATTCCTTGTCCTCCGGACATGTTTTGTTGTGCTGCAAGCATGATTTCACCGGTGTGGTTCATTAAAGTTTCCATGTGGTTTGGTGCACCTGCAATTGAGGTGTGGTCACCGGTACCGTCTACTTTAAGTCCGTATTTGATGAAAGTTCTGATATCGTGCTGCATACAGTTTAATGGTCTTCCTGCGAAGAATTCTAAATCGTGAATGTGGATATCACCGGACATGTGTGCATCAGCTAGGTTTGCTGGAAGCATTTTTAATAATGCATATTGTTTTAATGCTTCATCTGCTACATGTTTGTGGATACTTTCTGGGTTGTGAATCATGTTTGCATTATCTCTGTTACCATTTTCGATTAAAGAGGTAATGTTGTAAACCGGAATACCTAAACGGGTGTAACGGCTTCTTAAGTCTTCAAGTCCGTATTCAACTAATTTGGTGTTGACTATTTCCCTGATCATTGGAGCGGTTAAGTATTCTACGTTTAATTTTTTGAGTTCTTTCCAGGTTTCGGTTGCTATTTCAAAAGCGGTTTCCTGGCTAGCACCAGTTTCTTCAATTAAAGTATTTGCGATTTTGGATAAATCGAATGCTTCGATAGTGTCTCTTGAAGTACGTACTTTTAATTGTGTGCTTGCTAAGTATTTGTTAGCAATTTCACCGTCGATATCTTCTAAACATTCGTGAACTATTTTTTTGATTTCTTTTGTAGTGATTCCGTCGTATAATGAGGATACTACGGTAGCTACAATTTTGTCGGATTCAAAGAATGGGGTTTCAACCATTACTAATGATTTTAATAATTTTTCATAACTGAATCTTTCTTTAATTCCGTTATTTTTTTCTACATTGATTTTAACGGATTTGTTTAAGTTATTTACAATTTCTGAACTTTTTTCCATTTAACACACCATTTTCCTTTAATTTTCGATTAGTAAAATAAGAGATAGAGCAAACTATCTGTTACTAATCACTTAATTATAATATTGGTTTTCTTTGTATATATATTGTTCGCCTTATTACGAACAATTTTTTACTTAGTTTACAATAATAATATTATTAACTTAATATAGTATCTGGGTTGTCCAAGAGTATTTGAAAAGTAATAGTGCTTTAGAAAAATACATCTAAAGAACTTTGTTTTGATTTATCACTTTCAAAAAGGGAATTAATTCCAAATTCCTGAATTTCTAAACGTTGTTTTAAGTATGGGGATACAGGATATCTGTTAACAAGATCCTGTGATATTCCGAGGTACTTCTGAACGGATCCCTTTGAAACTGAAAGGATTAAATTTCCTCCGCATTTGCTGCATTTTCCGGACAATGGGATTCTTCTGTATTTTGAGTTACATTTGGTACATCTCACCTTCTGTTTGGAAAATGCTCTGGAGTTACCCATAATGTCCGGTAAAAAGTGGGAAGATAGCACTCTTTCAACAACATCCCTTTGGTCAACAGCTCTGATTTTTTCAGCAAGCTCAATTTGAGCTTCAACCTTTTCTTTCATTGACGGCAATCTTTTGTAAAGACATAATGTCGGTCCTGCATGAATGCTTGAGGTATGGTGGGAAAACATCAATCCTTCATATTGCTCAGGAGTTCCCAAATGCATTTCAACATTATCTATATAGTCCAATACGTCGGCAGGTTTTAAAGGATCTTTAGTTTTTTCATAAAACTCAACAGGGAAGCGCTCATAAATGTCCAGGTTATGTGATTCGTCATCTATCTCTTCAGGGTCAATTCTTGAAGATAAAACCAATGGAGCGTCCATACTTCCGCCTCTGGTGTTAGGCAAGTAGGTTTTTGAAAAGTTAATCAGCGCATCCAAAAGCAGCATGATTGCATCCTCGTCACTGTCACAGTTTCTACGTTTTGCAGAATGGAAATATGGATGGGCATAACAGCCTAATGCTTTTGTAAAACCTACTATACGACCTAACACTCCTGCTGATGTGTGGGGAGCAAGACCTGCTATTAAATGGCCTATCAGGTCAGTTTTTGTTTTTACATTATAAAAGCTGTCCATTCCGTATAATTTTGTAAGCTCGTCATCAATGAAATTGGCAGTATTTACCAAATAATCCGCACAGTTATTTGAAATAACAACATCCTGCACCTTGAGCTCTATGATTTGGTTTTCATTTTCTATTGCTTTGCCATAACAGTCATGTTCATATCCCATTTCCAATAGCTTTTCAACGCTTACTCCTATTTCTTTAGGGATAAAATGGGTTAACGGCAAGTCTGTAGAGTCATGACGAATAGTACCATCTTTAAAGGTAAACACTTCATTTTTGCATCTCAATATTCCTTTTTCCAAAGGTTCCGGAAGTTTTGATTCTGAAATCATACCGACTACGGCTTTGAATTTATCGACTTTCCTGACTCCAACATTATCGGATGCCTTTTTAAGCATTGATGCAATATTGATTTTTTTATGTTCCGGCTTTCCCATTTCTGTAGGTGAACCGCATTTAGGACAGATTGAGTTAAATGTCATCAGCCTGCAGTCAGGATTTGAACATTTTCGTCTTGAAAGGTCAACGTCAATTTTTCCTTTTTTAGCTGCATTTGCAACCAATCTTTGGGACCCTCCATAGTTTCCAATAGGGAATAAGCCATGTGGTGCAGGTTTCATCAGTCTTTCTTTGGATTTTTCAGGTCTACCTACACGGGTACCAATATATGCCGGCGCCTTATTTTTGATTTCAATATTTGATATTTCATTTAAAGCTTCAATGGTTGAGTCACGCTTAGGCAATCTGTCAACTATTGTTGCAAGAAGTGCATAAGAGTTATCGGCATCAATAATTATTTCATTGTCACGGACAATATGAGGAACACCTATAATTTCAAGTGTTCTTTTTGCATAGGTTAATTTTAATTTTATTCCTTCATTAAGACTATATGTATCTTTGCATTCCATCAATAAATCATATAATGCATTTAAATCTTCGATAGTCACATCGTTGTAGCAGTATGTGTATTTCGGATGGAGAGGTATATCATATTTTTTAGATAATTCAAAGGCTTCTTTTGCAGGAAGATAGTCGTATTCAAGACGGCCCAAGTCAAGGTTGTCATCCTCCGAATAGTTTTTGCTTTCTTTTAAAAGTCCAATCCACCATTCTTCACACCATCCTGACGGATATAGGGGTTGGTTGTTTCTTAAGAATTCTCCAAAAGCAACCAGCATATCTCCTAAAAACAATATCTCAACAACATCCTTTTTAAGTTCTCTAGCTTGTTTCACGCTATTGATTATGACCACATCGCCATTTTTAAGTTTGACGGTAGGTCCTTCAATCGAATCAACAGGAACGACACAGTTTCCTTTTCCAGGATATTCAATTTTAAGTTGTGTTCCAACAGCTAAAAACTCAAGCAATGCCATTGTTGCGGGGTGAACTCCCATTGTTGCAAGACCAGTGTTTCTTGATCTTCCATATCTTAATCTGAATCCTCCTTTTTCAGAAGGATGTCCTAAAACAGGCCTTCCTCCAATGATATCCTGAATATATTTTGGTTCATGGGCGATTTCCCCTTCGTCTGATGAATCTGATGATTCGTCCTTTTTAGGTTTTGAGTATTCTGTAAGCCATTCCCAATTCAAACCTAATTTATTTGATATTTTGTGGATTTTTTTGGACTTTTGAATAACTCCTTCAACCATAGCCAGCAAAGCCCCGCCACGAATATTGTTTGTCTCCACACGTTCCAAATCTCTGTGGGATACTTCTACTGCATCGGTCTGTTCACCAGTAACTTCAACAGGTATGTGGTTGGCTGCAAATCTCACTTCTTCGGGTGTAGGTGAATACTGAAGATTTGTAACTTCTGATTCGTAAAGTTCAACTTCTTCCACATAACGTTCAATTTCATCTTCGATAGGTTTAAACTCATCAATATTTATTGCCCTTCTAATTTTATCCCCAAGCAATACTGCAAGTGCTGCTGCAGTACCTCCCGCACTTCTGATAGGTCCTGCGAAATATACGGCGATATATTTTGTTGAATCGAAGTTGTCTTTAATTCTAACTTGGGATATACCTTCCAGTGGAGCAGCCACTACACCTTCTGTTAAAATAGCTAGTGCAGTCCTTAATCCCTGGTCACATCTTTGTTCTTCATCATAATCTGCTTTTTCACCAGTCAATTCAAATTTTGAAGATGCGATTTCTGCAGCTATTTCAAAGGCCACTTCTTCCCTGGTCATATCCTTTTCTAATTCCTTAATACGTTTAGCTACTCCTTCAGGACCAACGAGCCCTTCAACTCTTTCAGCTAAGTCCTTTGCTAATGGAACTTCGGTTTTAGTTTCAACATCTAAACCTTTAGAGCGTGCTTCATTAGCTATTTCGTATAATGCATGTGTTTCAGCTTCTAATCTATCAAAATAATCCATAATATCGCCGTGGTTTTTTTAAAATTAGTTAGTTATTATATGTATATTTCGCACTATATTAAATTTAGGGATGTGTGTTTGTGTGAAAAAATTAATCATTTATATATAATATTTGAATTCTAAATAAGATTTAAATATTTTAAAAAAGAAATGTTTACTTTACATAGACTGTCGAAATTATAAAAATTTTTCATTGCTTTTAGTGGTGATAAAAAATGGCTGATGAACCAGTAAATAAATTATATGGTAACAAAATAAAATTGGATTTTACTAAAATGGGTAAAAAACCTAAAAAAGAATCTTCACTTAAAGTTGAAGAAGTAAAAGAAGAAATTAATACAATACCTGATGCAGAACCTGTTGAAGAGGTTGCTGTTGAGGAAGAAGTAGTAGAAGCAGTAGAAGAAGCTGTTGAAGAAGAAGTAGTTGAAGAAACTATTGATGAAGTTGATGAAGCTGTTGAGGAAGAGGTAGTTGAAGAAACTATTGATGAAGTTGATGAAGCTGTTGAGGAAGAGGTAGTTGCTGAAGAAGAAAAAACAGAAGATGATGGTTTTACTACTACTCAATTGGAAAAAGATTTAAAAGAAAAAGAATCCAAATTAAAAAATCAATCAAATGAGTTAAATTATTTAACTAATACTATTATTCCTGATCTTAAAAAAGAAATTTCATCTCTAAAATCTGTTAAAAAACAATTAACCGAAGCTTTAGAAAAAACTTCTAGAAAATATTATGATCAGCTTGATATCAGTGAAGAATTAAGTAATCGTATCGGTGAATTAGGTGCAGATAGTGCAGTTAATAAAGCAAGAAACGATAGACTTGAATCAGAATTAAATTCTATTAAAGATAGTTATGAGGATAAAATCAAATCTTTAAAAGATAAAATTAGTGATTTGGAAGCTTCTAATGTTGAAGAATTAGAAAATACAAATCAAAAATTAAGAGATAATTTAAAATCTTCCAATGATGAATTAGAAGAATCAAAAAGTAAAATTGGTAATCTTCAAGATGAGATTGATGATTTAAGGAAAAAACTTATTGAAATGGGAGATTATAATGAATTAGTGGATGAATAAGCTAAAAAATCCATTGATAAAATAAAAGATGATATTGTCTCTCTAAAAACTGATTTAAAAATCAAACAAAGTAATTATGATAAGTTATCAAATGATTCTCAAAAAACTATTTCTGATTTGAGATCTCAAATAGATAAACTTAAAGAAGCTGCTGAAAAATCCAATAAAGGCGGATTGTTCAACAGATTCAAATAGGATGATTTAAATAATCATCTATACTTTCTTTTTTTATGAATAATGATTCTTATTTTATGGAATTGGCTATTGGGGAAGCTGAAAAATCTTTACAGGAAGGAGGCATACCTATTGGTGCTGTTCTTGTTAAGGATGGTGAAGTTATTTCCAGAGGTCATAATAGACTAATTCAAAATGATTCCGTAATATTGCATGCTGAGATGGATGCAATTGAAAATGCAGGCCGTCTAAATTATGAAGATTATACTGAATGCACATTGTATACGACTCTTTCTCCATGTCCAATGTGTTCTGGAGCTGTAATCCTATATAACATTCCTCGTGTTGTCATTGGTGAAAATACCACATTGATGGGTGCTGAAAATTTACTTAAATGCAATGATGTTGAAGTCGTTGTTTTAAATGATTTAAGATGCAGAGACTTATTCTTAAAATTTACATGCAATAATTCAGAAATATGGGATGAAGAGCTTGCTAAAGTGGGAAATACTACAGAGGTCAAATAATGGAGATTATCGTAACTGATGAAAGAGATGAACGCTTTATCAAATACTGCCAATCTTTCGGTTGTGTTTTGGATGAACCTCAAGTGGTTTTGCTTTTGGTTAATTATGACTCTGTATCTGGATGCGCAAGTTTTAAGGTATATGATTCAGAATCTATTGAAATCATAAGTTTATTTGTGGATTCTGTTAAAAATCGTGAAGATATATCCTATAAACTGATTAAACAATTAGAAAAAATAGCTATTGATTTTGATTTCAAATCATCTTATGTTTATCTTCAAAAAGATGATGCACTTCTGGATATTTTTGAAAAACTGGATTATAAAATAATTAAAAATGATGATGAGCTTTTGATAAAAAAAGAATTTAGAAGCTTGATTTAAGCTTCTTTTCTTAATCTTTTCACAACAAAGTCTTTATCTAAAGATAATAAGAATGATGCTGCTCTAGGGCCTTGTTTTTGACCAAGTATCATTTTATAAATTGCCTGGAAACCTTTTTGTGGTTTTAAACCTTGGCCTTCTAAAATTTCATACATTGCATCGTGTAATGCGGCTGCATCATCAAATTCAGTTGTTTCCATTAAATCTGCTAAATCACTTAAGAATTTGTCTTGCTCTTCAGTTAATGGTAATTTAGGAATATTCTTTTCCTGAACTTGGAATTTAACAAATTTAGGAGCATAAGTATCTAACCAGTAAATAACATTGTCAACACGTTCTCTGTATTGTGCTAATTCTGCTTCGGTCAAATCACTGAATTCTTTGTTTTCAAAGCTTTTTGTCAATTGGGAATTCCTTTTCAAGATTCCAAATATTTTCTCTAAATCGTCACCAGCTATTTGATAAGCATTAACAAGGAATCTGAATGGTGGTCTGAATGGAAGAGGTTCACCAGCATTAATTTGAGCTACTTCATATATTTCTCTGAATTTTCTGTCTTCTTTTTCGGATGGTGCTTCTTCTTCATTATAGAATACCTTTTCAACTTTATCAAATTGGTCAATGAAGTCTAAATAAGACATTTTTGGTGAGAAATCTTTAGCTTTCATTGGTTTTGATCTGAATAAGTAATAGTTAAGACTTTCTGCAGGACCAATTTTTAACCATTCTTCAGGAGCGAAAAATACTCCGTGGGATTTACTCATTGCTTCACCATCAAGGGTAATCCATTCGTATGGTACTGGGTAAGGTGCAGGATAGTCGAAAATCTTTTCTGAAATTACACTACTTACATCATAAGATCCTCCGCTTGCCGCATGGTCTTTTCCGAATGGTTCGCAGGTGGTTCCGAATATTTTCCATCTTGCCGCCCATTCTACTCTCCATGTAAGCTTACCGTTTCCGGATTTTATGTCCATTTCACCATCATGGCCACATTCACATCTGTATTTGACAGTATCTCCGTCATAATCATAAGCATAAGTGGTGTTGACTCTACCACATTCGTCACAAATAGGGTTGTATGGTAACCAGTCATCAGCTAATGGTTCTCTTCTGTATTCATTGAAGATTTCTTTTATCTCATCAACCTTTTCAAATGATGTTCTTATATAATCGTTATAAACTCCAGTCTTATACATTTCAAAACCTGATTTAGCTTCCATTTCAATACCGTAGTCATCCATAACGCTCAATAAAGGTTTTTCAAAATGCTCTACGAAATTTGCGCAGCATCCGTCAGGACATGGAATCATTGAATATGGCATTCCTAAGTATTTGTCATAATCTTCAGGAAGTGGATACGGAACTTTTCTAAGTGGGTCGTGATCGTCTGCAATCCATATGGTTTTTGCTTTTTTACCTTTTTCTCTTATTTTTTTGCCGACTGCATTTGCTATGAATATATCACATGAGTTTCCAATGTGTATAGAACCTGAAATTGAAGTTCCACTTGCAATAACATGTTCTTCTACATCCATTTTACATAGTTCATCAGCTATATTTTCAATCCAATGTGTCATCTAATTCACCGTTATTCAATAAAAAAATTATCATAAAATTAGTATAGGTTTACTTTTGTATTTATTAATATAAAAAGATTTAAATTTTTCAGAGGGATGTAATGAGTTTATCAATTGCATCCATGAAATCTTTTGAAATAATCTTTTTCCGCTCAGACCTTATTGCAAACATTCCTGCTTCAGTACATATGGCCTTTAGGTCTGCTCCTGAAAATCCTTCAGTCAATTCACTTATTGATTCAAAGTCAATATCTTCATCTATTTTCATTTTTTGAGTATGAATTTCAAGAATTTTTTGTCTGCCTTCCTTGTTAGGAAGCGGAACTTCTATTGCTCTGTCAAATCGACCAGGCCTTATCAATGCATCATCTAGGATGTCCGGTCTGTTTGTTGCAGCTATTATTCCTACATTTCCTCTCGGATCAAAACCGTCCAGTTCGGACAGCAGTTGCATTAGAGTTCTTTGAACTTCTCTGTCTGCTCCCTGTGTTCCATGTGTTCTTTTTGTTCCTCTTGCATCAATTTCATCTATAAATATGATTGCAGGGGATTTTTCTTTTGCAAGTCCGAATACTTCCCTTACGTATCTTGCACCTTCTCCCAGAAATTTATTCACAAATTCTGATGCCACCAGTTTGATGAATGTCGCATTTGTCTGGTTTGCAACTGCTTTTGCAAGCAATGTTTTTCCAGTTCCCGGAGGACCATATAATAAAATTCCCTTAGGGGGATCTATTCCTATTTCTTCAAAAAGCTCAGGTTTTTTAATTGGCAACTCGACAGTTTCTTTAATTTCTACAATTGCATTTTCAAGCCCGCCGATATCGTCATATTCAATGTCTGGTTTTTCTTCAATTTCCATTGCGATAATGTCGGCTTCCTTTCGTGAAGGTAAAACTTCAACCACAGCCAAACTGTCCTGATTTAGGGAAACTCTGGCTCCAGGAATAACTTTTTGCTTGTCAATTGAACCTGGGTATGTTACAACAAAGTCATGACCGACATGACCTCTAATTCCCACTCTATTGTCATCAAAGACTTCAGTTATTGTTGCAAGAATCAATGGAGTCTTTTTAAAGGAGTTAATTTCTCCTTTCAGTTCTCTGATTTTTCCCTCTAATTGACGATTGTTGACATTTTGTTTCAGTTCCTTTGTTTCAAGATTTCTTACTTTTTTGCTGTTTTCACTATTCTTCTCTTTCAGTGTTTTGTTTTCATTTTCAAGAGTTTTTATTTTTTCAAGTAGTTCGTCTGTAGAGCTTTCCATCATATCACCTAGAAAAATAGTCGTTATTTAGTGATATGTTGATTATTATATTTAAAAATAAAAAAAGAAAAAATAGATTAGTAAATCTATTTAATTAGTTCTGAGTCAGATTTATCTAACCATTCGTTAACGATTTTTACTGCACAGAAGTTTCCACACATTGTACATGCGTCTTCATCTTCAGGAGGTCTTTCATCTCTTTTTGCACGTGCAGCTTCTGGGAACATTGCGCAAGCATATTGAGCTTCCCAATCTAATCTTTTTCTTGCTTCTGCCATTGCTAGGTCTTGTGAACCATCAATTTGGCCGCTTGCAAGGTCTCCTGCATATGCTCCGATTTTTGTTGCAATAACTCCTTCTTTTACATCTTCTGGAGAAGGCAATGCTAAGTGTTCTGCAGGAGTTACATAACAAATGAAGTCTGCTCCAGCTTTTGCAGATGATGCTGCTCCGATGGATGATACGATGTGGTCGTAACCCGGTGCTACATCACATACAATAGGTCCAAGCATATAGAATGGTGCATTGGAACACATTTTCTTTTGAATCATGACGTTTGTCGGAATTTCATTAATTGGGATGTGGCCAGGTCCTTCAATCATACATTGTACTCCAGCTTCACGGGATCTGTCAATTAATTCTCCTAAAATAATTAACTCTTGTACTTGAGCCCTGTCAGTTGAATCAGCAATGGAACCTGCTCTCATACCATTTGCAAGTGAAAGTACAACATCATGTTCTTTAGCAATTTCTAAAACATAATCGAAGTTTTCATATAATGGATTTTCTTTTTCATTTTCTACAATCCATCCGGACATGAATGATCCTCCTCTGGATACAAGTCCGGTTACACGACCTTGTCTTTTGAGTCTGGTTAAGGTTTCAATGTTAATACTACTGTGGACTGCCATGAAGTCAATACCATCTTTTGCTTGTTTTTCGATAGTGTTGAACAATTTGTCTTCATCCATGTAAATAACGGATCCTTCTTCTCTGATTGTTTCGATAGCTGCTTGGTATACTGGCACTGATCCTACTGGAAGTGGGGACATGTCAAGAACTCTTCTTCTGATTACATCCAAGTCTCCACCAATACTTAATTCCATTAAACAGTCAGCACCATGGTCAATTGCTATTTGTGCTTTTAATACTTCTTCGTCAAAGTCTACAATATCTGTTGAAGTTCCGACTGTTGCATTTACTTTTGTTCTAAGTCCAGCACCAATACCTGCTGCTTCAATGTCTCTGTTAACGTTACTTGGGATAACAATTGTTCCTTCAGCTACAGATTTTAAAATAAAGTCTTCAGAAACGTTTTCTATTTCTGCGACGTGTTTCATTTCATCGGTTAAAATACCTTTTTTTGCATCACTAATTTGTGTCATACTATCACTCAATTAATTTTTAATTAAATCAACATGATTTGATTACAAAATCATTTTTATTTGATGTTAATTGTTTTGTGTTAATAATATTTAAATTAATTGATTCTAAATCCATAAAAATTGATAAAAATAAAGTGTAATTTAGAACAATTTGCTCTGTTTTGTATTATCTCTATTTGGAAATTCATGTAAATAGTTAAAAATTTCATCGCTCTGGTTCATAATTCCTGCTTGAAGTGTTCTTTCATTGAAAATTCTCATTAATTTGGAATTATGGGGGCTTGGAATATGGTAATTATTTTTAAAATGAGTTATATATTCCTGTTTTAATCCTGGAAAATGTTCATCAAGTTTTTTATAGAAATATTGCCTGTTTCCATCTCTTAATGTCATTCCTATTTCGAAGCATATGATTCCTTTTACATTACTGTCAATACAATAATCCAGAATTCTGTTTATATTTTCTTCTGTATCGTTGATAAATGGCAGCATAGGACATAACCAAACAACAGTCGGAATATTTTCTTCATTTAACTTTTTTAAAACTTCAGCACGCCTTTTTGTTGTACACACATTCGGTTCGAGGATTTTACATAATTCTTCATCCGCAGTAGTCAATGTCATTTGAACAACGGCCTTTGATTTTTCATTTATTTTTTTAATCAAATCCAAATCTCTTAATATCAAATCGGATTTTGTAATGCATGTAAATCCGTGTCCGTATTTATAAATTAATTTTAAGGCACTTCTTGTGTATTCCAGTCTTTTTTCAATGGGCATATATGGGTCTGCCATTGCTCCTGTTCCTACCATGACTTTTTCTTTTTTATTCTTAAGTGCCTTTCTTAATAACTCTAAACCGTTCTGCTTAACTTCAATATCTTCGAATTTATGGTCAATGTTATAAATGGAACTTCTGGAATCACAATAAATGCAGCCGTGGGTACATCCACGATATAAGTTCATTCCATTTTTTGGTGATAGGATACTTTTAACTTGGCTATAATGCATAATTATCAAAAAATAAGTAAAATGAGTTTAATAAAACTCATTCATTCTTTCAAATGCATCATCAAAGCTAGGCATGTTAGTTTGACAGCCTTGATGTTCAATGATAAATGAAGAAACTGCTGATGCAAATTTAGCAGACTGTTCTAAGGATTCTCCATTCAAGAATCTTGATAAGAATCCTGCTCTGTAGGAATCTCCAGCACCTGTCGGGTCAACCACATCAACATTGATTGCATCAATTACGATTTTGTCTTCATTTGAGTAAATTTCACTTCCATTAGCTCCACAGGTTTTAACAATTATTTTAGGACCTAATTCCCTTAAACCAGCTAAATCTGTTTCGAGTGAATTTAATATTCTTTCAATTTCATGATGATTTCCAAAAAGAATTGTTGTATTTTCAATAACCTCTTTTAGTTTTTTGGTATCATACATTCCAAGGTCCTGGCCAGGATCAAATGAAATAAGCATGTCTTCATTTTTAGCTTCTTCAGAACATTTCCAGTTGAAATTAGGATCTCCTGTTGCTAAGTGAACCGCTTCAGCATTTTTAATTGCTAAACTTGGAACTTTACTTTCAGCGAATTCCTTTGCAGCTCCCCAGTAGAAATAACTGATTTGGTCAGAGTTGTCATCTGTTAAGACGAAAGCAGTCGGAGTTTGCTCTCCAGGAACAATAATCAATGATTCGGTGTCAATTCCCAAATTTTCCATATGTTCATAATATTCGCTTTTCTTAAAACCTCCACCAACAGCAGATACTAAACCGGTTTTTAGTCCTAATTTGGCTCCAACACAAGCAACATTAGCTGCTGCCCCACCGTTAAATGTTTTCATATCTGTTATTGGAGATGAAAAGTTAGCTTTTGGAAATGTTGGAACTCTAATGATATAATCATGAGCTGAATGACCAATTGCAAGTAAATCTGTATTTTTTACCATATTATCGCCTTTTTTATTTATTTTTAATGATAATATGAAATCTTTTACTCGTTATGCATAAGATTTCATAATTAAGAAATGAGGTGTAATATACAATTTGTTTTTGGAGTATAAATAATGTTGGTGAGAGCAGTTGACCAGTATTAATCCATGCCAATAAAACCTTGTTTTTCAATGTCTTTTTGACCTTTTGTCAATAAATAATTTATTAAATCATCAGTTTTAGAGTCTTCATCGTTAACTTTAACCAAACTAATAACATGTCTTGTATCTAATTTAAATATTTCATTTCCATTAAAATAACTGGCATTTAAAAAACTATGTAAATTTTTGGAATTTCTAACGAGTTTAAATGCGTCAAATTGTGAATTGACTTCATGTTTGATGGTATAATTTAGGTTGTAATGTTCAAGAGTATTCCATGCAAGCCTCTGGGCAGATCCGTTAACTTTAACAAAGTCAAGATTGTTTAACTCTTCTATGCTTTTAATTTCAGGACAATTGGGGCTTGATATTAAAACGAGATAATCATAAGCAATAGGTATGAAGTTTATGTCTCTTTCATAAGCAATTAACGGATCATCTAATGTCAATAAATCCACAACTCCTCTTTTAGCCAGTTTAAATGCATCATTATCATTGCTGCTGTATACATTAATATTAAACGGCAAGTCAATACTTTCTAAAAGTCCTGAACTGATATGGCCTCCGGCAATGTTGATGTTATCCGGTTCCGCTATCTGAATCAGGTATTTTCTATATTCCTCGAGGAGTTTCATTCCATTGCTGGTCAGTATGCTTCCGTTTCCTCTTTTTTCAGTTAACTTAAATCCCAACTGTTTTTCAGCATTCAATATTCTTCTATTAAAAACAGTATGTGAAATATTTAATTCTTTAGCAGATTTTCTTTGAGAATTTGTTCTATTCAATGATTCCAAACTTTGGTATAACTTATAACCATAGATTTCACCATTTATCTCTAAACTAATCAAACCTTTGCTTTCAAGTTTCATTAATTATATATTAAAGTATTATCATATATTTAATCTAGTGTTTTTAGGAATGATATAATGGAATTAATGAAAAGCTCAATTAAAGCTATTATTGGTAATATTGTAAGTGCTGAAGAATTTTTAGATGCAGAAGATATAGACAAATTTGAAGATATAATTATTGAATCAAAAAATGTTTTTGTAACTGGTGCTGGAAGGTCAGGCCTTGCTGCTAAAGCATTTGCTATGAGATTAATGCATTTGGGAGTAAGTGCATATGTTGTTGGGGAAACTATCTCTCCAGCTATCTATGAGGATGACTGTATTATTGCAATCTCAGGATCTGGTGAAACAAATACTATTGTATCTGCTGCAACAATCGCTAAAAATAGAGGTTCAAAAGTTTTAGCTGTAACTTCATACCCTGAATCAACTTTAGGTAAATTGGCAGACACCTGTCTTTTGGTTAAAGGAAGAACAAAAAAAGAAGTTGACGATGAAAATTATATGAAACGTCAAATCCATGGAAATTATACTTCTTTAACTCCATTAGGAACAGCTTTTGAATTAACAACACTTGTATTTTTAGATGCAATTGTTTCCGAGTTAATGGAAAAAATGCATCAGACTGAAAGTGATTTAAAAGCTAGACATACTGTATTAGAGTAATTTAATCAAAAATTACTCTATTCTGATTATTATATATATTACACCTTTCACCGCGTAAAAATCCGACTAATGTGACATTGCCTTTTTTTGCAATATTATAACCTGAATTTGCCGGTGCAGCATTGGATGCAAGAATAGGAACACCAACACGGGTCATTTTAATAACCATATCCGCAGGCATTCTTCCACTGTAGATTACATATGAATTTGACAAATCAAAATCATGCAATAATCCGTATCCTATTACTTTATCAACTGCAACATGGCGGCTAACGTCCTCTTTTACTACAAATTGGCCATCATATACGATTCCTGCAACATGTGTTCCGCCTGTAGCCTGCCAAATCTCAGCATTATCTTTCAGTTCTTCAATTCTATCAATCAGTTCATGCACTGAAACCTGAAAATCTGATTCGACACGTTTCACATTTTTAATTTTGCTTCTCCATCCTCCTGCAGAATCAGAACATAAAACAGTTTCATTTGTTTTAAGTAGGGTATCATCAATTTCAGCATAAATCTGATTTCCTTCAATTTTTATGTCCTTAATTGAATCCATTGAATCAACCATGTTTTCATTAAACATGTATCCCACAGCAAATTCCTTTAAAGAATCCTCTATTGCAGATAAGCTGCGGCTGATATCATTGTTAATGGTTAAGGTTATTGTTTCGTCCTGTACAACGTTTTCTTTTGCTTCTTGTGCTTTGTTGTTTTTGTAGTGTATTGCGTCAATTTCCTCAATCTTCATTTTATTGTCTCCTACAATCATATTAGTTTTCTATTTAATTTTAATTTTTTCCCGTCTTTTTAATTATTTAGTAAATTATTTAATATGTTAGGAATAGATATTCATATCAAAGGTTATAATGTGGTTGTTATGGAAAAGAAAAGTAAAATTATTATCTTAATTTTAGCTCTTTTAATTATAGTGGGGATAGCTACTCACATATTTTTAACTCCTTCCACAGTTGAAAATTCTGGAGCTAAAAATATTACCGATATGATTGGAAGAAGTGTTGAAATTCCACAATCACTTAATAAAGTGGTTGCAACATCACCTCCGATGTCTACAGTTATTTATATGATTGCTCCGGATAAATTGACTGCTTTAAATTTTCAATGGACCGATGATGAACTTGAGTATGTTCCATCACAATATCAGGGGTTGCCTAATATTGGCGGTTGGTATGGAACTCAGGATGGCAGTTACGAAGAATTCATTGCTTCAGAACCGGACATTGTCATAGAGTCTATTGATGAAGGGGGAGATGGTGATTTGTCTACTGTTAATGAGAGACAGACAAAATTCGGTAAAATACCTGTTGTTGCAGTTAATGACACTACAAGTGTTGATAAGGTTGATGCTTCAATTTCATTTATTGGAGAAGTTATTGGCGCAACTGATGATGCTCAAAAATTGGTGGATTTCAATGATAAATATTTAAATGAAGTTCAGGAAAAGTCTTCTAAATTATCCGATGGCGATAAAAAAACTGTTTATTATGCTGTTGATAATGACGGATTAAAAACTTATCCTTCAGGTTCAACTCACGGTCAATTGATCGATTTGGTTGGTGGAGAAAATGTTGCCAATTCTTTAAATCAGGGAAATACCACTACAGGTGTTCAGGTTTCAATAGAACAGGTTATTAGCTGGAATCCTGATATCATTATCACAACGGATCCTGATTTCTATGCAAATGTCTACAATGATTCTAATTGGGCCAGCATCAATGCAGTTAAAAATCATGAAGTTTATTTATCACCGCAATCTCCATTCAAATGGTTTGACAGGCCTGTTGGGGCTAATATGATTATTGGTGTTCCATGGACAGCAAAAGTGATATATCCTGATCAGTATTCTGATATTAACTTACTTGAAGCTACAAAAGAATTTTATTCACAATTCTATCATTTTGATTTATCAGATGATCAGGCAAAAGAAATTTTATTGGGTTCCGGACTTAAAGAATCAAATTTATAGGATGATTTTATGAATAAAGAAAATAAAGAAATTATAAGTTTTGTACTTTTAGTATTTTTACCTATAATTCTTTTTTTCGCATCTTTTTTAATGGGGAGGTATCCAATCAGTCCGGTTGATGTTGTAAAAACTATTTTATCCCCAATCATTCCACAATTTCATGTTTCATCAACTGTCAGTACAATTGTCTGGCAGATTAGGCTTCCAAGAATATTGGCTGCTTTGCTGGTTGGAGCTTCACTTGCAATGGCGGGGACTGCATTTCAAGGAATCTTTAAAAACCCTCTTGTTTCATCAGACCTTTTGGGTGTATCTAATGGTGCGGGATTTGGAGCGGCATTAGCTATTTTATTCAGCGGTTCAAGTGTTATTATTCAAATATTTGCATTTGTTTTTGGAATTATTTCAGTTTCCATCACATATTTAATTTCAAAAGCATATAAAGCCGGAGGAATTTTAATTCTGGTATTGTCTGGAGTTGCAATATCAGCATTTTTCAATTCTTTAATTTCTGCAATCAAATTCATTGCTGATCCTGAGGATAAGCTGCCTGAAATCGTCTATTGGTTAATGGGCAGTTTAGCTTCTGTCACGATGGATGAAATCATAATGATTATTATTCCGCTGTTCATTGGATTTTTAATTCTTTATTTGCTAAGATGGCAAATGAACATATTGGCTATGGGGGATGAGGAAGCACAATCCTTAGGTTTGAATCCTTCAAGGGTTAGGTTAATCATTATTGCTGCTTGTACGTTACTAACTTCCGCTGCAGTATCCATCAGCGGTATTATCGGATGGATAGGTATGATTATTCCTCATATGGCAAGGATGATTGTTGGACCGGATAATAAAATTTTACTTCCTGCGTCCTTAAGCCTTGGGGCAAGTTTTTTATTGTTGATTGATAACATTTCCCGTGTTGTCATAGCTATTGAAATACCGATTGGAATTTTAACCGCAATAATTGGTGTTCCAATATTTCTTTATTTGCTCAGAAGGGGGTATTCAGAATGGTCTTAGATGTTAAAGATATCTCATTTTCATATGAGGATGAACTAATCTTTGAAAATATCAGTTTTTCTATTGAAAAAGGGGATGTGTTATGTATACTTGGGCCAAACGGAACAGGTAAAACCACACTAATTAAGTGTCTTAATAGAATACATGACATTAATTCAGGTGAAATATTAATTAATGGAGAAAATATTAAAAATCTTTCATTTTCTCAGATATCAAGACATATTGGTTACATTCCGCAATCACATGTTCCAACATTTCCATTTTCAGTTTTTGATGTTGTATTGATGGGCAGAGCTCCTTATTTAAATCTTACAGAAACTCCTAAAAAAGAGGATGAGGAAATTGCGCTTGATGCTTTGAAAACATTGGGAATAGAAGACCTGAAAGATAAGGATTATACAAATTTAAGTGGCGGTGAAAGGCAACTTGTATTTCTGGCAAGAATTTTATGTCAACAGCCGGATATTCTGATTCTTGATGAACCAACATCCCATTTGGATTTTGGAAATCAGATTAAACTTTTGGAAATAATTGATAATCTTGCTAAGTCCGGTTTATCCATAATAATGTCATCACATTTTCCTGATCATGCCTTTTTAAGCTCTACAAAAGTAGCAATCATGAAAGATAAATCATTTATAGACTTTGGAAAACCTGATGATGTAGTGACTGAAGAAAACTTAAAGAAAGCTTATTCAATAGATGTAAAATTAATTAACATTGACGATAATAGGAAAGTTTGTGTTCCTTTAAAAACAAATTTAAAATTAGGTGATATTTAATGAATCAAAAAGATTATGAAGAACAGTTAAAATTGGCTGGTGAATTCCACGGTGAAATTTGTGGAGGAATAGCTATTGGTACTAAATTGGCAATGTATGGTTTGGAATTAATGGGTATGGAATTGAATACCCACCATAAGAACCTAATTGTTATTTTAGAAATTGACAGATGCATGGCTGATGCAGTTCAGGCTGTTACAAAATGTTCAATGGGTAAACGTTCCCTTAAACAGGCTTATTATGGAAAATTTGCTGCAACATTTTATAATATGGATACCGGTGAAGCTTTAAGAATTGTTGACGCTGATGCAAACAGAAAAGATAAGAAAAAAGAAACTCGTGACGAAATGATTGAAAGATTCAAAATAACTCCTCCAGAAGAGTTATTCACTGTTCAAAAGGTTAAAGTTGAATTAACTGAAGCACAAATGCCAGGTAAACCTCATACTACAGAAATCTGTTCAGTCTGTGGTGATAAAGTAACTGACGGACGTCATTTAATTGTTGATGGTAAACCTGTTTGCAAACCTTGTGTTGAAGGTCCTTATTACGAGTTAATAGAAGAATAAGAAAAGATAGTAAATTAATTACTATCTCTATTTTTAATTTGGAATTTCAGAATCCGGAACATTATATGTATATGTTACTCTAAATGGCCTATTACTATCTGATAAAGATCCGGATGATCCTTCAATGGTATTTCCAGTTGAATTAAAGTTTTCTTTATTGAATTCAATTGTAGCCATTCCATTATGTGCATAAGCTATTGTTTCTTGTTGTAATTCACTGTATGCATTTAATGTAAAGTAATATGTGAAATCAGGAAGTTCACTAACTATTTTTCCATCATTTACAAAGGTAACATTATATTTTCCATTTCCAATGCTTTTCAATTCACATGTAATTAATGTTGTTTTGATTCTCGGACATATTGTTCCTGCTCCCGGATTGTCTTCGGACCATTTTGTATAAAGTGTAGTTCCATACCAATTTGGACCTAATAATAATTTCAAATCATCGTTCCATTCACCGGGACCATAGATTCCTGCAGGATTCGCACTAACTTCTCCTAAAATAATCTGACTTGGACCTTTTGCATTGTTATATAGTGCATTGTTTTCTACAATCAATGTTGCTCCAGTTGCAGGAGTGTAATTTTCATTGGCTGTAAAACCTTCAATCACACTGTCTCTTATTTCATTTCCACGAATTACAATTCCTGAAGAGTTTGCAGAATCTAAAAATATTCCCATATAATTTTCATTAATTATGTTGTTTAGTATTTCAATATTGTTTCCGGAGTGCCTTACGCTTATCCCATATCCGTATGGTCCTTCAATCATATCGAATGTATACCAGCCCAGCTGGTTTGAAATATTATTGTTTGAAATTTCAGTATTAGCAACATTTGTGTCAAATTCTATTCCAAAATTATTTCTTGAAATTAAATTTTCTTCAATCGTTGTTGTATCTGCATTTTTTAGAAATATTCCGTTTTTAAAGTTGGTTATTGTATTGTTGATAATTTTGGTTTGAAGTCCTGAAACATCAATAGCGTTTCCTTTAAGTAAGACTTCACTAGAATTATAGTTATCAATATCACTTTTAGTTGCTTTGTTGTTAATCACATTATTTTCAATGTCCGTATTTTCAACATCATTTAACACAATTCCTAATCCATCATCTACATTAATTCTGGTATTTTTGATAATCACATTATCCGCATTAATTGTAATTACTGCATCATCTTGTTTACCGTTCAATACAGCGTTATTTCCATTAAGTAAAATTGATTTATCGATATTGAGGGATATGTCTGAGTATTCGCTTCCTAAAAATCTGACCGCTTTTTTATCACTTACGGAATCAATAATGTTTTGTATTTCACTGTTTGATAAATTGGGAGCAACAGTTAAAGTTTCTAAAACTTCAACTGTATTTGCAATAGCTGCTCCATTATAACTAGAGGTTATTATGTATTTTCCTGGTTGTAATCTAATATTTAAACCGGCGATTCCGTCACTATCTGTTGTTCTTTCGTAAAATACTCCGTTAATATTAAATGTGATAACTGCTTCATCAACTGGTTTGCCTTGCCCATCAACCAATTTAACCTTAAATTGGTCGGCAATATCATATTCTTTCACCAAGTCATCTGCTGAAAGGATGGATAATACTGTTATGGTGTTGGATACAAGGCATCCGTTATAATTTGCTGTAATTATGTATGTTCCAGGATTTAAATTAATATTTAATTGTGCATAACCTGTTGAATTTGTTGTCCTTGTATACATTACTCCATTAATATTGAAAGTAACATTGGCATTTGCAAGAGCATTGCCTTGATTATCGAGAATTTTAACGATATATTGGGAAGCGTTTCTGTAATATTTTGTTAAATCTTTATTTTCCGTAATTGTTGGTAAAACGGTAATATTATTTGCTTTTTGCTCATTGGTTATTGGATTGTATGCTGTTATTATGTATGTGTTCTGTCCCAAGTTAATATTCAGTCTTGCAGTTCAGTTTTCATCTGTTGTCCTTGTATACATTACTCCATTAATATTGAATCTAACATCCTGATTTTTGATGATTGATCCTTCGATGTCATAAAATGTTGCGCTGTAAGGGGTTGCATTCCTATACATTTTAGTCATGTCTGCACTGTCAATTGTGGATAGGATGTTGATTGTATTGGTTATTGAGGAAGAAGGATAGTCTTCAGTTTCTTCAAATGTTGCTGTAACAGTATACTCTCCAGGATTGAAATTTATATTAATGCTTGCGGTTCCGTTTTCATCTGTTGTTCTTGTGTAGTTTCTTCCGTTCAGGTTTAAGATTAATGTTTGATTAGCCAAATGATTTCCATCATTATCTATTAAAGTAACTGTGTATGGTGTAGCTGATCCAAAGTACTTTGTTAAATTGTTTCCAATTAATTCACTTTCAATGACAACTGTTCCGTTAGGAATGTTTGAATTTGGAACTTCATAAAATGCTGATAATCTGTCTGCTGTTGATTTAAAGTTAATAGCACCATATCCTGGGCTTATTGCTGTAATGTTATTTCCTTTAGCCTTATATCTTGCGTCTGTGAAATCAACTGTTCCAGTTCCATTAACAATTCTAATGATTTTAGCCTGATCAGTTGATTCGATACCGGCTCTTGTAGTAGCTTTATTTAAGAAAAATGTTAAATCAATTGTATTTAGATATTCAGCTATTTCTCCAGTATCTTTTCTCACAATGGATACATTATAAATTCCTGGGGAGACTTCCTGAATTTCATTGAATACTAAATCCCTTGTTCCATCCTTTAAAAGTCCCACTTCATAATATGTACTTGGACATAACTGTTCATATGCATAAAAATTACTTTCCACATAAATTATTCCAGTTCCACCTTGAGCGGTTTGTTGTGTAAATACTGCTCTTGTCAAGTGTTGATTGAAGAAGTTCTGGTCTATTTCTTCAACTTTTTCGTTTATTAAAGTAGGCACAGCCAAATAAGTATTGTATAATCCGTAATTACCATTCTGGAAAATGTTATTTCCTTTAACTTTTAAGGATTCTATAGTGGAGTTCACGAATATTCCGGCACCCTGAGTTGATCTTGATTGGACACTATTGTCCCTGTTTGCCGTAATATTGTTGCTTGTGATGTTACTGTTTACACAGGATTCATAATATATTCCTTTCCAATTATTCAAATAAATTGTATTGTTCACAATATTTGTAGATTCAACATTTCCTCCAAAATAGATTCCGGCTTCACTGTTTCGCTCTATGACGGATTGGGTAATGTTAATATTCTTACTGTCACTAACAGATATTCCTTTAACTGATTTTCTTACAGTAACCTGATTTATATTGATGTTGGACCCGTTAATGATGCAGATACCCGGACCCTCACTTACTTCTGTAATTTTACAGTTCGTGATTTCGATGTTGCTTGCACCATTAATGTATATTGCATAAGGGTCAACACTTCCTCTTTTGGCGGCATCATTTGAAAATGTAAATCCGGACAATACGGAACCTGAAGCGTTTTCAGTAAAATAAAATATTCCTATACCGTCTGATTCTTTAATATTTGAAGGACAGGTTTCCATTTTAGTTCCAACATCACTTATTATAGTCAGTGGTTTATCCACTATGATGTGGCAATGTTCATATTTGGTACCGGTAATCTGAATTGTATCTCCGGCACTAGCATTGTTTATTGCTGTTTGAATTGTCGGTTCATTCATTTGATTTGTAGAAGAACCATCCACAATTATCGTATTTTCAACATCAGTAATGTTTTCATCTGCCATTACTGCTGAGGAAAATGATAATAAAATGAATATGCTTATAAAAATTAATATTGTCTTTTTATATTTCATAAATTAAACCTCTTGTTATTAGTATAACGATTGATATGTATGCTATTTCATATTATAAAAAATATTCTATTTTTAAAAAATATTGATTTATATAAATATATAATATTTAAAGACTTTAAAAAACTATTTAAAATATTATTTAGATTATATTTAATTAAATTATGGGAATTTGATGATAATTATATTAATATTAAACTAATGACATGAATGCATTATATATTCATGAAAAAAAATAAAAATTGAGAAGTTATTTGAACTTCTCGTTTTAAGCGGTTACAGTTACTTTGTTGGAAGCTAAGGCTTGGCCGTAGCTTGAAGTAATTATGTATTCGCCAGGTAATAAATTAATGTTTAATTTTGCAATACCATTTGCATCAGTTGTTCTGTTGTATAATACACCGTTGATGTTGAATGAGACTATTTGATTTGCATAAGGATTTCCTTGTCCATCAACTAATTTAGCTTCAAATGCACCAGCTTCACCGAATTTTTTAGTTAAATCAGTACCATTTAAAATTGGGAGAACAGTAACAGTGTGAGCAACTTCACAGCCTTTATAATTAGCAGTAATAATGTAACTGCCAGGTTGTAAGTTAATGTTCATTTGTGCATATCCTTCTGCATCGGTTGTTCTTTCATACATTACACCGTTGATGTTGAATGTAACAGTTTCATTAGCAGCAACAGGATTACCTTCATCATCTAATACTTTTAATCTGTATTGTGAATCATTACGGAAGTATTTTACAAGATCAGCATCATCAGCAAATCTGGATAAAACAACAATATTATTTGTTTTAACTTCGCCGGTAGCAGGATTGGTTAAAGTTATGGTATAGTTACCAGCAATTAAGTTAATTGCAATTGAAGATTCACCTTCAGCAGTAGTGGTTTTGGTATAAACTGCACCATTTACATCAAAGGTAACATTTGCATTTGCTAATGGATTTCCTTTTTCATCGAGGAATATTGCAGAGAATCTTTCAGGTCCTTTTTCAACTTTGGTTAAATCTTCGGAAATGATTGATTCTTCAGGTCCTTCAACGGTAATGTTTTCGCTAGCAGTAGCTTCACCATATTTTCTGTCACCAGTGTAAGTAACTTCAACAGTGTAGTTACCAGGAGCTAATTCAGGTAATTCTAAAGTAGCTTGTCCGTTTTCAACAGGAACATATAATCCATTACCGTCTACATCAACTAATAAGTAACCGGTTGCATCTTCAGGTAATACGATTGATACTTCATCTTCAGTTACAGTAATGTTTGCATTGGTGAATGGGGTGTTTCCTTCAATTCTAACATTGTTTTCTTCTACAATTAAATTGCTTGTTTTGAATGTGTAAGTGTTGTTATCGGTGAATGCAAATACGGTTATACCAGTTTCATATGCATTGTCAACAACTTCAAATTTACCTAAAGGAGTAATCATACCACCTTTACTTGAACTTGAAACAGCTGTTGAACCTTCACCGTAGAATGTGTTGTCGTGAATTAAGATGGTTTCAATGTTACTTGGAGCACCGTGAGCGGTGTTACCTTCTTCTACATAAATTGCAGATTTTTCTGCAGGGGTGATAAATTCATTTTCGTAAATCTCTGAGTTTCCTGCAGCTTTAATAATACCAATTGCATATGCTTTTGAATTTTCAAATTTATTGCCTTGCATTGTAATGTTGGTAATTCCTCCACCGTAGTAAACACCATACCATACATCAGTCATGCTGTTGTTGTACATTTCTACGTTAGCAGCACCGGATGCGATTGAGATAGCATCAAGGAGATCTCCTTCAAAGGTGTTGTTTATAATGGTAATGCCTGATCCACCCATGAGGTTAATTGCTTTTGAACCGGTTTCAGCTTTTGCAAAGTTTCCCATGATTGTACTTTCATTTGTTGCACCATCTTCACCGAAGAAGTAATTGTTTTGGATGGTTACATTTCCACCAGGTCTTCTGATGTAAATTCCGGAGTTACCGTTTTTGAATGAACATCCTTCAATAATGTAGTCACTACCACCTTGGAATTCTAATGCACGTCCGTTCCAAAGGACAGGTTGGAAAATTTCAAAGTTAAAGTTGTATACTTGGGATCCAGCAACACTTTCTTCATCAGCTTCAAATGCGAAACCTTGATATCCTTTGACTGTTGCACCGTTACCTTGCAAAATAAGGGTGTGCTCAATTTTTATTCCATTACTTAAGTTACCGAAATCATATGTTGCATTTTCTGCAAAGTTAAGTGTGTCTCCAGCACTTGTATTTGCAATAATTGCTTCAATATCTGATACAGTAGCATCAGCAGGCACATCATAACTAGTAGATAATACCTCTGCATCACTGCTTGCATCAATAGCTACTACATCATCAGTTACATCTTCTGCAGATACAGCTGACACTGATAAAATAGCTATGAAGACAAGTAATAATGCTAAAACCTTATTATTAAGCTTCATATTATTTTTTCTCCTAAATTTAATAAAACTAATAAAGATAATGTGTAAAATTATTTGCATGCATTAATAATTATTAGTAATATTAACTCTATATTCAAAACCTATATAAACATTGTTATCATTCGATAAAAATCTAAATCTTTTATTTAATATATTTGTTATAAATTATAATAGTGTTTATTTATTTTTAAATATTATTTAATAATGTTTAATTTTTATTAATTTTAATATCGAAATTTAATAATATTACTATCGATTTATGTTTATTGTATTTTTTCAAAAAAAGACTACGAATTATTTATATAGTTATATCAATAAAACCTAAATTATAATTAATTAATTTAAAGGAGGTGACAATCTGAATAAAAAGATACTTTTAGGTTTAATGTTGGTAGTTTTTATTTCTATTAATGTTGTTAGTGCAAATGATAATGCAACGGATATTTCTGAGGTTATATTGGATACTTCCGATGCAGATTTGCTTGGTGAAAATCTGGTATACAATGCAACTCTTACATCATTTAACAATACTCCTTTAAATAATCAGACAATAACCTTTTGTATAAATGGTGTAAATTATACTAGAGTTACTGATATAAACGGCAGTGCATTTTTAAATATAAATTTAATGGATGGTATTTATCCGATTTCTACTGCATTTGAAAGTCAAGATAATCAGCAAATAATCAATAATAATACTATCTATGTTTCACATAATGTTGGAACATTAATTAAAGAGAATTTAACTGGCAGTGAGATTCAAAAAATTATTGATGGTGCAAATTCTGGCGATACACTGATTTTTGCAGGTAATGAGTACAATGATGTTTCATTAACTGTAAATAAATCTCTGAATATCATCAGTATTGTAAAATCAGTTTTTAAGGGAAATCCTGCATCTCCGGTAATCACTGTCAAATCTGATAATGTCAATATATCAAATCTTGCAATTTCTTCAGGGTCTGCCGGTGTTTTAATAGATGATGCGGACAATGTAAAAATTTCAGGAAATAATATTATTAATAATTATAATGGAATTAGTGTTCTGAATTCAAATGATGCATTAATATCAAACAACAGTATTTCAAATTCACGGGATAATGCTATTTATCTTAAAAAT
>JAFUBV010000210.1 GCA_017460025.1 Methanobrevibacter sp.
ATTGGTTTATTATTAATCATACTAGAATGAATTATTACTTCATCATTATTTCTTTCTATCTTTGCATCTAAGTATGTTAATATTTCTTCTAATGCATCAATGTCTGATATATCAGGTACATTATTTATCTTTATAGTTTCATCTGATAATAAAGCAGCTGGAATTAATGCTACAGCACAATTCTTAGCACCACTTATATTAATTGATCCATTTAATTGTTTTCCACCATTAATAACTAATTTATACATACTAAAACCTCCATTCAATAAATTTTATGACAAAAAAAATAATTTGTTACCCTTATTTTAACATAAAGAATACATAAAAAAAAGAGTTTTTTATAACTCTTTTTTTAACCATTATCAAAAAATTTTATTTACTTTTTAAACATATTATTATTTATGTTCAGTGAAAATAATGTTGATGTATTGCTTGGAAACCCTAAAAGGGCACTGTTAAGCATGTCAATACCATTAATCATATCATTATTGATATCAAGTTTATATAATCTCATTGATGTGATGTGGGTGTCTTCTCTCGGAGCCGATGCCCTTGCAGGTGTCGGATTTGTAACTCCAATATTCATGATTTTGATAGGATTCGGTAACGGGCTTGGTGCAGGTTCCGCTTTTGCATTATCCAAATACATTGGTGAGGAAAATAAGCCAAAAGCAGATAACGGTTCAATACACTCAATATTAATCACAATAGTCATCTCCATTATTTTAACATTAGTCCTTTTGGTATTTCTAAAAGATATATTAATTGTGATGGGTGCCGGTCAAACCATAGCTTTTGCAATGGACTATGGTGTGGTTATTGTTGCAGGTTCAATATTTGTAATCTTGTCCAATGCACTATATGGGATTTTCAGAGGTGAAGGGGATTCATCAAGGCCGATGTATGCAATGATTGCATCAGCTATCTTAAACATAATTCTTGATCCGATATTCATTTACGCATTGGGCATGGGAGTAAAAGGTGCGGCTGTTGCGACATTGATTTCATCATTGTTTGTGATATTTGTCTTAAGTCATTGGTTTTACATTAAAAAAGACACTTATCTGAAGCCTTACTTAAATAATTTTAAATTTAAACGTGAAATAACCTTTGATATCATAAAAGTCGGACTTCCGGCAAGTCTCCAGCTTTTAAATAATGCATTCTTTGCAGCAGTATTTTCAGCACTTCTCGCGTTCATATCATCAACGGATTCTGTTGCAGTATACTCAACAGGTTGGAGGGTTGTAACTATTGGAACAACTCCTATACTGGCAATAGGGACAGCTTTGATATCAGTTATTGCAGCAAACTATGGGGCTCGCAATTATGAAAATATTAGGATTGCCCACAGGTATTCAATGAAAATATCTATGGTTTTCGCTGTTCTGGTGATGATTTTAACGATTATTTTTGCTCCTCAAATAGCATCAATATTTGCTTCCGGAAGCAGTGCAAGGATATCTGGTGAGTTAACCAGCTTCTTGATGTGGATTGTACTTTACTATCCTACTATGGCTGTAGGTGTGGCTTCAACTTATGTTTTCCAGGGTGTCGGTCGTGGTATAACGGCAATGTTTCAGACAATTTTAAGGGAAACAGGATTTACGTTAGGTTTTGCATTATTGTTTACTTTAGTATTTGACTGGGGTGTATGGGGAGCCTGGATGGGTATTGTTTTAGGTGAGGTAGTGTCAAACAATATTACATTAATCTGGGCTAATTCATGTATTAATAAGCTCATATTTCAATGAAATTATCAAAGATTCATGTGAATGTTATAAATCCTCTGTTGACTAAAATTCATTGATTGACAGTCTTTATTCACATAATGTTAATAATGATGTATTTAAAATATATTATCATGGATTATAGAATGATAATTCTAATAAGTTTTTTGGCATTGTTTTTAACGTTAGGTTTTTGCAGTGCCAATGATGAAAATGATGTTTTATCTGATTCCGGCACTGTTGGATCATTCAGTGAACTTCAAAATTTAATTGATGAGGCTCCTGAAAATGGTGTTGTTAGCCTAGATAGAAATTATTCCTATCTTGATAATGATGAATTCCAAAATGGTGTTCAAATTACAAAAGCATTAACAATTGATGGGAATAATCATGTTCTTGACGCTAATGGAAAATCCAGAATATTTGAAATTAACTTTTTGTTGCCAAATTTGGTTTTAAAAAATATTGTTTTCGCTAATGGGAAAACTAGTGAATGGGGCGGTGCGGTATCCATGCATGATGGTGAAATTATAAATTGTACCTTTATAAACAACACAGCTTATTTTGGAGGTGCAATTGATGCAACTTATGGCAAATTAGTTAATCTCACCTGTTTGGAAAATAGTGCTGTTCGGGGAGGTGCACTTTCTTCTTATAATGTTAGCGTTTATAATTCCTATTTCAAAGATAATAATGCTTCTTTGGGAGGTGCAATTGAACAATCAAATGGAAATGTTTACAATTCGATTTTCATAAATAATCGGGCTGAATATGGTGGCGCAATACGTCAGGACTATATTGATAATAATGACTCTCAAGACCAAAAAGAAAGTAATGTATATGATTGTCTTTTCATAAATAATCTGGCGAGACTGGGTGGTGCAATATATCAGGAAAACAGTCATGTGTACAATTCACGTTTTATTAACAATACTGCATCTGAACACGGTGGAGCAATATTTGAAAAAGAACGGAATGTAGTTGACTGCATTTTTGAAAATAATAGTGCGGGAGATGTTTGTGATAATATATGCGTTTATTACAACCACACAAGTTATGAACCTTCAAATGAAAATATTGCACAGGATAATTCATCAAATGGTAATATTATTCCAGCCAAAAATATTTCAAGTGTAGAAAGTGAAATTAAAACAATCGGAATTATTCCAGCCAAAAATATTTCAAGTGTTGAAAGTGAAATTAAAACAATCGGAATTGTAACAAGTGGAA
>JAFUBV010000211.1 GCA_017460025.1 Methanobrevibacter sp.
GACCTCCTTTTAAATCTAATACAGGTATTTTTTTAATCATAGATGTCACCTTAAAATATAGTATAATCAAAAAAGTATTTAAAATTTTAAAAAATGAAAAAAACAATAGGAGGAAAATTAAGCTAAAAATAATTTTTAGCCTAATTTTGAAAATAAAAATAATGATCAATTTAGGGAGAGTATAAAAAATATGATTTTTAACCCTTGTTTATTATCTTTATCATCATACTATATAAAGTTACCTATAATTTATAAAAATTAAATTATACTTGAATACTTAAAATTCATATTTTTAGCAAATAAGTTAAACATTATATAAAATAATTAAATATAATTAAACATTTATCAGTAAAATTTCAAAATTAATATAATTTTTAAAATAGTGGTGTTTAAAATAGGTTAAAATCTATAAAGTTCGCTTGAAAAAGTCATAATATGAATATATCTCGCTAGAAAAAATGATATAGTTCAAACATCACTAATTAAAGTAAAATTGAAAAAAGTAATGAAAAATTAATTAAAATTGATAAAAATAAGAAATTTTAAAAAAATAAAAAAAGGAGTTTGAAGTCTGAAAGAGGGAATTTTGAAAGACAGAAAAAATCACGTGTTTATCCTTGCTAAGCTATCTATATTGAATTAACTTCAAACTATATTATAATATGATTTACTAATATAAATACTTTTTTATAAAAAAGTATTACTTTAATTAGTAAAAAAAGTAAAAAAAGTAATACTTATGGATTTAAAAAAAATAATTATTCTCTGAAATTGTCATCAATATAAGAATCAAACTTCAAATATGCCTCATCGACAGCTTCAGACAATAAATCCTGATTAATTTCTGATAACTCATCAAAACTAACGCCTAAATCAACATCAACATCCAATTGATCATTATCATAATTGAGTATAATGTCCAAATCCAAATCTTCAAGTTCCTTAGTTGAAATTACACGAGAAACCTCTTTTTCAAGAATTTCTCCAAAATCATCAGAAATAGTTGTTAAATCATCTGGAGATAATTTTTTAAGTTTTGACATAATAATCTAAAAAAAGAATGGAAATTAAGCTCCATTAGGAGCCATTCCTTGCATTGCAGCCTGAATATTAGTTTGCATTTCTTCAAGTTTTTTCATGACTCTTTCTTCTTGACGAGCCATAGTCTGTTTTCTTAACTTGAGAGTTTCTAACTTATCTTCAGCTTCTTCCAAAGCATCCTTATAATCTACTTTAATGAGTAAATTACCGGCTTGTTTGAATACTTCAGTATTTTCATCAGTATTATTTAATTCTTCTAAAGCTTTTTCAGTTTCTTGAATTTGAACTTCTACAGTTTGAATTTGCATAGTTACAGCTTGAGCTTGTTGTTGTAACTGTTGAAACTGATTTAATTGCTGTTGTATATTTTCAGGAATTTCCATATATAATCACCTTTTTATTTATATATTAATCAAATTATTTATTTGTAATGATAAATTAATCCATTTAATAGCTGAATTTACAGAAGCTCTGAATGAAGTTGAATCCTCTGCATCAATATTGATAATGATCTTATTGTCCATAAGAGTTAAATCCATGGATGATCTATAATCAGGTGCCGTATTGAACTCTAAAATAATGGAATCATAAATAACTTTAGCCTGATTGGAATTTTCAAATTCAATATCAATCTGACTTTTTACAGATTCTAAAGGACTGTCATCAATCATTGTTATCTAAAATTTTTTTAACATTAATCTGAAAATCTGTTTTATCTCCAAATTTATTAATAAAATTTATTTTAGCTATTAAATCATCATCTTCAGATATATGAATGTAATTATCCTCTGCCTTATCCACAAGTTCAAAACCTAAAATGTCACTTAAAGAGTTTAGTTCTTGAACATCTGAAACTACTTTCAATTTAGATGGAGCTATATGAAGTCTTTCATTAGAAATACTAACACTAATCAAAATAATAAGTAATTCTTCTCCCTTATTGGAATAAAATGTTATTTTACTGGGATTTCCCTTAAGTTCATTAACAATAGATAAATTAACTTCATCTTCATCTAAAGCTTTTAACAAAAGCTCTCTCATGTTCATTTTTCCCCTATTAACAGAGGTTGAATCTGTTGCATGAGCAAAATTCTTACAAAACTTTCTTGTTTTTTGAGAAGGCTTTCTGGAAGTTGAAATTAACATTTAAATCAAAAATAGTAAAAAATTATAGATAAAACAAGATTAAAAATCTTGATTTAATTCTATTTTTTAAGGCCAACTCTGTTGACCATATTCCCATCGGGAACGCTTGCAGAAACCCAACGAGTTACTTCAGGTACATTTTTAAATAAAATCCTATATCTACAATTAGGACATTTATTGACCATGTAGCTTTTTTGGTCTACATCGGTTCCACAACGTGGACATTTATACAAGGATTATTCCTCCACTTTAATATCTCTGATACTACGTGCTGCGGATTTTGCCATAGGGGTTTGAGGAACGTAAGCTCCACCAGTGAATACTGCACCACATTTTCTACATTTCCAAATTCCAGCAGCTTGTCTTTTTACATAAGGTCTATCACATTTAGGACAATCATGATTTTTTTTCATGGTTTCTTCGATGAGTTTAACAGATCTTTTTGCTTTTCTTCCGTATCTTGCACCGAACCTACCTGTAATACCAACTTTTTTAGTTCTTGCCATTTTAATTTCTCTCCATTATAAAAATAATAATAAAAAATGTAAATCAATTAGATTTACCATGATTAAAAACAATCATAAAATTATCTAATGTAATAATATTGTATTACATTATATTTAAAGTTAATGGTAAATTCAAGAAAATATTAGTATTTTCTTAAAATACCTATTAATATTAACCCAATCAGTTAATCGAAAGTGTGATAATTAGGACTTTCATTAGTGATTAACAAATCATGAGGATGTGATTCCTTAATACCACTACTGGTTATTCTGACAAATTGAGCTTTTTTCTGCATGTCCGCAATATCTTTAGCTCCACAATAACCCATGGATGATTTTAAACCACCGACCAACTGGAATAATATTTCATTAACAGTTCCTTTGTAAGGCACTGCACCTTCAATTCCTTCAGGAACATATTTAGTATGGTTCATTTTACTTTTAGATCCTTGGAAGTATCTGTCAGCACCACCATCAAACTCACTGGTCATAGCTCCCATGGAACCCATTCCACGGTATTTTTTGTATTGTTTTCCGTTCATTACAACAACATCACCAGGAGCTTCATAGGATGCTGCAAGTAAATTACCTAACATTACTGCATCTGCACCAGCACCAATAGCTTTTGCAATGTCACCAGAGTATCTGATACCACCATCTGCAATAACAGGAACACCTGCTTCTGCTGCAACATCAGCAACATCGGAAATTGCAGTCAATTGAGGCACACCGACACCGGCAACAATACGGGTAGTACACATGGAACCAGGACCGATACCTACTTTCAATGCATCGACACCCATAGATATTAAGTCTTCAGCTGCTTCAGCAGTTGCAATATTACCTACACATAATTCAGCATCAATATTATCTTTAATGGTTTGTGTGAATTTGACTACATTCATATTGTGAGCATGAGCACAGTCAATTGAAATGATATCTGCACCAGCCTGATCCAATGCCATTGCCCTTTCCAAATCAAATGGACCGGAAGCTGCGGCAACAAGGTAGTTGCCATTTTTATCACGTGCGGCATTAGGATATTGGGCTTGATTTAAAATATCTTTAATTGTGATAATTCCGACTAATTTGCCGTCATGAAGAACAGGCAATCTTTCCACCTTATTTTCATAAGCAATATTTAATGCTTCTTCAGCAGTGATTGGCTCTTCCACGGTAACAACCTCAGAAGTCATGATGTCTTTAACAGTTTTGTTAGGTTCAGATTTCAATACTGGCCTGATATCTCTTTTTGAGATAATACCTATGATTTCATCACCGTCAACAACAGGAAGACCGCTGATTAATTCATCCTGCATTTTATTTTGAACATCCAAAATAGTTGAATCAGGAGTAATGGTTACAACATCACGAATAGTTAAGTCTTCTGCAGATTTTACTTTTTTAACTTCTTCAACTTGTCTTTCCAATGATATGTTTCTGTGGATTACTCCTATACCACCTTCCTGTGCCATAGCTATAGCCAATTCTGCTTCAGTAACAGTATCCATAGCAGCACTTAATATAGGAATATTTAATTTGATTCCTTTTGATAATTCAATAGTGGTATCAATGTCTTTAGGTTCTACATAACTTGCATTAGGAGTAAGTAAAAAATCATCAAAAGTATAAGACATTCTTGCTTCTTGAACTTTTTTAGAATACATTAAAAACACCTACTTAAAATGAATCACATAATTCTTTAAGCTCAGCTACTGCAGTATGATGTATTTTACCAGTATTACGGTCACCGCCAACACAAGCAGCTCCTCTAATACCAACAACATCACAACCAATATCATGCAATGGTTTTAACTGATCTTTTTTAACAGATCCTGCTAGAGCAGTTTTCAAATTATAGCTGTGAGCTTCTTCAACAAATTCAGTTAATTTATCTAAATCTAAATAATCAAATAAAGTATGACCATCTTTTACAGCAGTATCCAACATTGCCAAATCACAGTTTGCATCACGAGCAACTTTTGGAATTTCCATCGGATCAACAGCACCAACACGATGAGCATCAGCGTATCCTGCAGCCACTACAATAGTATCAGGGCTAACATCTTTAACGGTTTTAGATACGTTTTTCATAACTTCAACAGCTTCATCGTAGTTTTTGGTTCCGTATAATCCTACTTTAATATAATCTGCTCCTGAAACATGAGCACCCATTGCTGCAAGAGAAACTGTACCTGGTTTGTAAGGTACATCTCCTAAAGTAGCACTGACCAATTTATCTTCAGGAGTTAATTCCCTGATCTCTTTAATAACCCAAGGGAAATTAGCACCTAAAGATCCTTCTTTAGGATTTTTAACATCAACAATATCTGCTCCACCATTAATAGATTCAAGAGCTTCTTCATGATTTATAGGACTTATTAATAGAAGCATGTA
>JAFUBV010000212.1 GCA_017460025.1 Methanobrevibacter sp.
ATTTTTGGCAATAGCTATTTGGATTGTTTATAAAAACTGGAACGCTTTTGAAAAATCCAAAATTGATATATTATACGGTCTGATATTTGTTGTATTGTTCGGATTGTCAATGTTTTATGTATTGACTAAATCATCTGAGGCCATCGGTATTTTAAGCAATACCCTTTATCCTGGATTAAGGCTTTCCACTGGAGGTGCTGATTTCTATTGGTTAAGCGGTGATCCTTATCTTTTCTTTGATTATATGAGAAATCTTTTTGAGCCTTTAAAACCAACTCAAATTATATCCAGAGTAAGTATGAGCTACTGCATTTCATTCTTCCCTCTTGGTTTGATATTATTTGCCATAGTGCAATTCGTTCAAAAGAAAAGGGATGCTCTTCTATACTTGCTGATTATAGTCTATGTGATTTTACTGTCATTTTACCTGTTTACTTTTCCGCAATCATATGCAATACTCACATTGCTTGGAAAAACCCAGCCTTCAAGGCTTTTTGCTATAATAACATTCCTGGACTTATTAATATTAATCAGGGCAATGAGCATATCAGATAAGATTAGTTTTGAGAAAATATCTGATAAATTGCCGTTAATTATAAGTTTTGTTTTGGTTGGAGCAATGCTTGTGCTGATATCAACTCATTTGGATGAAAGGTTCTATTCACTTCCAATAATATTGATATCTTTATTGATATTTACCCCGAGCTTTTACTTCATCCTTAAAAGCGGCGGCAACAGAAAAGCTCAAATTGGATTTTTATGCTGTGTTTTAATAATATCCGTTCCTGCAGGCGCAATGGTCAATCCTGTTGAGATGGGAACCGATTATTTCTTTGACAATCCTCCGGTTGCACATATTGCAGAGATGGTTGAATCAAATCCTGATGCTATCTGGATTGTTGATGGGGATATTGTACAAATTTCAGCTCCAACAAGTGTGGGAGCACGTACGCTGAACTCTGTGAATCCTTATCCGAACTTTGACATGTGGTCTAAATTGGATCCGAATAATCAGTCAAGTGATATTTATAATAGGTATGCTTTAGTGCAGATTGAACTGGTAAATGATACTCCAACAACATTTGACTGTGGGGATGACCAATATAGCGTCAACAAATCCGATCAGGTAAACTTGGCATTGAATATCAATGATTTGGAAAAATTAAATGTCACTTATATCATAAGCTCAAAGGATTTGGAGCAGTTCTCAAACGACACTATTGATTTTGTCAAAAGCTATGAATATAATTCTCTTAAAATCTATGAAGTCAAATACAAATGATTTCATAGAAAACTATAAATACTATGTTTCACTCAAAACAATTTTTACAAGTCAGAACAATATTTATGATTCAGAACAATTCAGTTAAGATTAAATAGAATAATATACATAGTATATTCAACAAAATAAGGAGTTATTGCTATGTATACATCACCATTAGACAATATATTAGTTTGTTTTTTGAATTTTGAATTTGGAAATCTCTATCCATATTATATGATGTGCAACTGAGGTGGATAATATGGTTGAAATTAAAGAGATTGATTCAAAAATCCGGGATATGATACGCATTGATGAGTCAATTGTATCTGCATATGATCCCCAATTGTTATGTGAGGATTATGAAAATTCCTCTGAGAAAATTAAGTCTTTATTAAAAGAGAAAAAAGAGTTAAGAAAATCTCTTGAAAAATTATTGAATGAATTTTTTGAGGTGGATATGAGTTTTGCTTTAAGAAGAATTAAAATAGCCTCATTTAATTTTATATTAAATCCAATTTCTTCGACATATCTATTTTCTCTTCCAAAATTCGTTGATAAATCTTCAAAAAAATATTTTTGCTATCTGGCAATGATGAATCGTATAGAAAGGGAGTATAATGTTATTGAACGAGTCAATGACAGCTTTTTAATCTATGATATTACTTTGCATTTGAATCTGGAGAAGTTGTTTAATTAACTTTATATATGATTTTTAATATAATATTCAATAAGACTTAAGTTTCTTAAGTCATTATTTAAGGTGAAAATCATGTCAGATAAACAAGCAACAATCGAAGCTTTACAAGCAATTGTAACCGGATTATCTGCAAATTCATTTGGACACAGAATCCAATCAAAAATCTTCGGAGGATTAGGTTTCCAATCATTAGCAGATAAATATGCAACTCATGCAACAGAAGAAATGGACTTTGTAGAACAATTCATGGATCGTATTTTAGATTTAGGCGGAGAAATCAAACAGGAAGCACAAGAAGCTAAACCTATTTACACAGACATAGTTGAATTCATTGAAGCAGATTACAATGTATCTGTGGAAGGTATTGCATTTCTCAATGAATTAATGGATTCAGGAATCTTTGACAATACCACATATGACTTGATGAAAGTATATCTTAAGGATGAAGAAGAAGATATGTACTGGAGTGAACAGCAATTGGAATTGTGCAAAATGATTGGAAAGCAAAATTACTTAACCCAATTATTAATTAATAATCAAACTCTTGAATAAGGAAATATTCCTTATATTCTTTTTTTTATTGTGATTAAAATGATAATCAAAGCAATTAAAACTTTTGAAAATGGTTTCATGACTCAGCCTTTTGCTTTTGGTGGAGAAGATGGTCAGGAAAACTATGATTCATCTGTTAAATATCGTGCAAGCATACAAAATTACCTTAGAGATACTGGTGATGAAGTTATTTTGGTGGATACCGGAATTCCTTCCGAATTCCCGATTCCTGAACGTGATGAAAATGCTCCAATTTATAATGGAGAATTAATTTCTGATTATTTGACAGCTTTAAAGGAAGCAGGTTATGATAAGAGTGATGTTTCTAAAATATTGTTGACTCACAAACATGCAGACCACTCCGGTGAGTTAAGGCAATTCCCTGATGCTGAAATTTACATGTCAAAAACCGAAGCAGGTGAATTGAATTTGAGTGGAGACAATATTGTAATCGCTGAATATGATGACGGTTCTTATTATAACTTTGAAAAGTCACAAAAAATTGCTGATGGTGTATATTTAATAGAAGCAATTGGTCACACTAAAGGCAATAGTATAGTAATCGTAGAGGATGATGAATTATTTTACATGATTCAGGGTGATGTTACATATACTGATGAGGCATTGTATGCAAACAAGCTATCCATTGTTTTTGAAGATATCGAAAAGGCAAGGCAAACTTTAGACAATGTGCGTGAATTCATCGAAAATCATCCTACAGTATACCTGTCAACCCATACACCTCTAGGTCCTGAAAACCTTGAAAACAAAAGGATAATGGATTTGAATAATCCTCCACAAAGCATTTTGCCTTAAGTGAATAAAATGAAAATATTATATTTCACATCCACAGGTAATAATTTATACATTTCAAAGAAATTGGGTGGCGAACTTCTAAGTATTCCCCAATTAATGAAAAACAATGCCTTTGATATTAGTGATGATGCTGTAGGTATTGTTTTTCCAGTATATTTTGCCACATCTCCAAAGATGATTAGGGAATTTCTAAAAAATGTAAATATTACCACGGATTATCTTTTTTTAATATGCTCTTATGGTGCTGATGGTGATCAGAATGCTTTTAAAATAATGATTAAAACATTAA
>JAFUBV010000020.1 GCA_017460025.1 Methanobrevibacter sp.
CAAATTCGGTATCCTGTCCGGTTTGTCTACCGAGAGCAGTTAATTCATGATCAACTGTTTGAATATCAATCAATTCTAAAAATGGAAATTCTCTTTCCATATATTCTTTATTTATTTCATCCTGTTCATGGATCTCATTAGGATTATCATGCCAAGCGTTATGGTTTTCATACATATAAGGAACTTGTATAAATAATTTTGAAGCTTTTCCATTGATAAATTTGTTCAATAACTCTTTGCTTTCTTTTAATGGAATATGTTCCAGCACATCACCCATAATAATCAAATCGTAATGGTCAAATTCAAAATCAAGAACGTTTTCAATAAAAATATTATCGTAGATATAATTTAAGCCCATCTTTTCAATATCTCTTGACCAAACGTCAACACCATCAATATTTTCGTAATAAAATGCTTTTAATAGTTTTCCATAGACTCCTGAACCAAATCCAACATCTAAAATTCTTTCATTCTTTTTTACATTTTTAAAAAGCCATTCTAAAAAAATTATTTTTCCGCTATCAACGGATGAGCCTCTTAATTCAAGTTTATACATGTTTTTATCAGGCAATGATTCTTTTAAAATCCTATTTTCTTCTAAAAGTGCGTTATAGTTATCTTTATAAAAATTATATTGATTGCTCTTTGATAATAATTTATTTTTGAAATTGGACATTTTATCACTTATTGAACTTTTTATAATTTTAGATTTAACATTTTTGTGCAAGAATTCTCCGGCTTCTGCAAGCCGGAGATGAATTGCACTTTAAAGGCATTATATATTTTTTTAGATTATGCATCTTATTTTTTTTGTTTATGATGTAAAATATTTATTTCTTGTCAAATGCTTGGATAAGTTCTTTATATGTGTGGGTATTATAAATATATTTTAGAGAATATATCCATGGATTAATGGATATTAATTTGATTTTTTTTTATTAAATAGGTTAATTCATTTTGTTTTTCCATGTTTTTTTTCTTAATAGTTAGAATATTTGGTGTTTAAATAAATATTTGGTTATATAAAGGGGTTGAGTTTTGTTTTTATTATGTGTGAAAATTTTTTTATTTTGACGGATAAATGTGAGTTTGTTCCTGATAATGAACTGGAAAAGATTTTGGAGTTTAATATGCGTGCTTGTGCTTATGTTATAACAAAACATTAGAATTTAGTATTTATCGCACTAATCTCGTAAAAGAATTTGGAATAGGCACTAAATTCAAAGTAAACCGCAGTTATACTCAGGATACAGTAAAATATCTAAAAGATAAAAAGCCTTTTTTAAAAAAAGCGGATTCCACATGTCTTCAAGCATCAACAGATAGATTAATAAAAGCCTACGACGGATACTATGATCGCAGAACCGGATTTCCCAAGTTCAAATCAGTGAAAAGAAATCCAGTAAACTCCATAACACTAAGAAACAACGATTATAAAACCAAAAAAGGAATCAAAGGATCTTTAAGATGGGAAAAAGATAAACTACGCATAAACAAACTCGGATACATCAAAGTCAAACATAAAAGAAACATAGATGGTAAAATCAAGGAAGCAACCATTAAAAAGGAAAATGGTCGTTGGTATGTTTGCATAGCATACCAACTCAACAAAATAGAACCACGTGAAGAGTTCTCACCATATGGCTTATATGTTGGAATAGATGTTGGTATTACAGACTTTTTAACATTCTCTACAGGAAAAGTGATAGCCAAACCAGACCTAAAAAGAATAAACGAAAAAATACAATACTACCAACAAAAAATAGCACGACAAAACAAGGGGGATCCAACTGGAAAAAAACCCATAAAAAACTACACAAATGGATAAACAAAAAAAACAACACTATAAATGATTATTATCATAAAATAAGCTACAATATAGTTAAAAACTGTAAATTCATAGCAATGGAGACGCTAAACATTAAGGGTATGCTTAAAAGCAACCTAAGCAGAAGCATACACGAAATCGGATGGGGAAAACTAATCGAAATGATACGATACAAAGCACAATGGTATGGCAGAGAATTCGTACAAATCGACAGATGGTTCCCCTCAAGTAAAAAATGCTGCATCTGTGGTGAAATAAACCATAAATTATGTCGTCACGAAAGAGAATGGGAATGCCCAAACTGCCACACACATTTATTACGTGATTTAAATGCAGCAATAAATATTTTAGACGAAGGTCTACGCGCCGCTGGTTCATCGGTGCCAAGCTTAGTAGATTTCATACATATACTACCAAAAAAATACTTAAAAAATATCTTAAGTAGTCACGAAATAGAAACTATATGTATGGCCTAAGAATCTCCTGCTTCTGCAAGCTGGAGAGGTTCAAATCTTTTTTGTCGATATGCATTATACAAAAATAGAAACTAATGCACTAAAAGTTGTTGTGAAAGTATTTGAATCAAATTTCTGGGGGTTCATTTCTTTTTCAACAAATATTAAATATTTTAGAGTTCATAATATTATTTAATAATTTAATAGGTGTTCTGTTTGGTAAAAGTTTCTGTAATTATTCCTGTTTACAATGTTGAAAAATATTTAAAAAAATGTTTAGACAGTGTCATTAATCAAACTTTAGAGGATATTGAAATTATTTGTGTTGATGACGGTTCAACGGATAACTCCCTGGCTATCTTAAATGAATATAAAAAATCCGATGGAAGAATTCAGCTCATCAGACAGGAAAATCAGGGACATAGTGGAGCCACCAACACTGGTTTGAAATATGTTACCGGAGATTACATATTTTTTGTAGACAGTGATGATTGGATAGAATTAACCGCATTGGAGAAATTATATAATAATGCAATAGAAAATGACAGTGATTTAGTTTTATATGATGCAATTGAACATTTTCCATCAAATGATCGTATAAGAAATTATTACCTCCTGAATGACTTAAGAAACGAGGTTTTTGATTACAAATCAGAAAAGAAATTAGTTATCAACAGCTATTATGTGCAGTGGTCTAAATTATATAAGACTTCATTTTTCAAAAAACATAATTTAAAACTTCCAAATTTCCTATTATTTGAAGATATTGGTTTGAATGTAGCTGCAATTTCTCTGGCTGAAAGAATCACGTATCTGCCTGAAATCCTATATCATTATAACAGATTAAACGAATCTTCAATGCAGAACACGAAAATTGAAGATAAAAGGTCAAATATTATTTTTGACGTCATAAATTATGTGGAAAAATTTCTCAAAGAAAATAATCTTTTCAATGATTTGGAGTTGAATTTTTTAGAATTTAGAATTAAACAACCTAAAATGCTATTCGATAATCTTGATGAAGAATCAAAAGGTGAATTTTATCAGGAGTTACGGGAAAGCTTTTTATCAATTAAATCTAATCCTAAATTAATATCACAGCTTCCATTTGAATTTTATTCATTTTTTGTCCATGTAATTACTTTAAAAAATTATAATGAATATTTTACAACAAAGCATTATATAAACAATATTTCAGAGCTGTATTTTGATTATGTTGACAGAAGAGAATTGGATTTAAAATTGGGTGAATTTACAGACAATGGAATTAATAATGATTCACCGGTCATTGTTTCCATGACCTCTTTTCCGGATAGGATAGACAGGGTTCAATATACTGTTTATTCTTTATTAAATCAGAGTTTAAAGCCTAAAAAACTTTTATTGTGGTTGGCAATTGAAGAATTTCCAAACAGGGAAAATGATCTTCCTTCATCATTATTAAATCTTAAGTGCAACGGTTTGGAAATAAAATGGTGTGAAAATTTAAAATCATTTAAAAAACTGATTCCATCTTTAAAAGAGTTTCCTAATGATATTGTTGTAACTGCAGATGATGATGTTTTTTATCCGCACAATTGGCTTGAATCCTTATATAATGAACATTTGGTTAATTCTGATTCTATTATATGCACCAGATCCAGGAAAATAAAAGTTAATGAGGATAATACTTTAGACAAATACGAAACATGGTTACTTTCTGAAGGTTCACAGGAAGCCTCATACTTAAATTTATTTACGGGCGTGGGCGGAGTGTTATATCCTCAGAATTGCCTCAATGATTCGGTATTGAATTACGATTTAGCAAAGAAATTATGTCCTAATGCCGATGATTTATGGTTTTGGGCAATGGCAGTATTAAATGAGACTAAAATTGCTAAAATTGATGGTTTCAAATCAGTCACATTCAATGTTTGTCGTGATTTAGGTTTTACTAATGACAAGAGACTTTTTGATTTAAATATCTATAAAAATGATTTGCAGGTAGAAAATATTTTAAAAGAATTTCCAAAAATCCTTGAAATAATTGGTGATGAAAATGAACTCAAATGATGAAATCAATGAAAAAAATACAATTATTGAAAATTTAAAAGAATATTTATTAATATTGGAATTTAATAATTCTAAAAAGGATGAGCAAATTTCTGCACTAAATAATAGGATTTCACAACTTGAAAATGAAAATGTTAATTTAAAAAAAGAAAATGAACATTTTAAATCTACTAAAGCTTATAAGGTTTGGCAGAAATACAGAAGAGATTAATTATTGTTCAATGTGTAGAGGTTTCCATAGTTATATAATTTAATATTGTCAGGAACCTCTTCAATGATATTTTTAGTATCAAAGATAACGGTATTTTCTTTAACAGATTCATAATCCAGATTTTTAAACTCATTATGGTCACATAATATTAAGATTAAACCTGCATTATCCACAGCTTCTTTAAAACTTACGAAATTAGGATTTTCTATATGTGGATCATATATAGCTATTTCATAATCCTTTTCCAAATTGGCTATAATTTCATAAGCAGGACTTTCCCTGTCATCACCGGTATTTCCTTTATATGAGACTCCTAAAACGGCAATTTTACCTTCTTTAATAATCTTTCTTACATTATCACATACAAATTCCGGCATTGAGTTGTTTGTATCTCTTGAAAGCTTAATTATTTTTGCGGTCTCAGGTGCCTTTGCATAAATAAAGTAAGGATCAATTGCAAGGCAGTGTCCACCAACACCAGGACCTGGGGAATGCAAATTAACTCTTGGATGTTTATTTGCCATTTTGATTACATCAAGCGCATTAACACCAATTTCAGCACATATTTTTGCAAGTTCATTTGCAAGCGCTATGTTAACGTCTCTGAATGTATTTTCCATACATTTTGACAGTTCAGCAGTTTTTGCTTCAGTTAACATTAATTCGCCTTCTACAAACTGGCCGTAGACTTCACTTGCCTTAACGGAACATTCTGGGGTTACACCTCCGATAATGCGGTCATTGTGAATAAGTTCATCAATAATCTTTCCGGGAAGAACCCTTTCAGGGCAATGTGCAAGATACAAATCTTTCCCGATGGTATATCCCGCATTTTCAAAAATAGGTTTTATAATATCATCGGTTGACATTGGGGCTATGGTTGATTCAATAATAACGGTATTTCCTTTTTTCAAATATGGAATTATTGATTCGCATGCACTGATAACATAGCTTAAATCACAGCTATAGTTTTCAACGATATAGGGGGTTGGAACGGTAATAATAAAGGCATCAGCTTTTTCTGGAGTTAATGATGCTTTATATACATTCAATTCTAAAGCTTTCTTAATTATATCAGATATTCCAGGTTCTTCGATGTGAATGATTCCATTGTTTAAATTGTCAATAATTTTCTCATTTACATCAACACCAACAACTTCGCAGTGATTTCTAGCAAATAATGCTGCGGTTGGCAGTCCAATATAACCTTGTCCTATAATACATACTTTCATATTAAAACCCCATTTAATTTTAAATATCAATATAGATATATTTAATTAATATAATAAATATTTGGGGATAAAATGAAAATTCTAATAGCAGGGTCTAATGGAATGCTGGGGCATGATTTAATCAAGGTTTTGGAAAATGACCATGAATTAATCCTGACAAATTCCAGTTCATTAGACATTACAGATAAAGAGCATACTATTAACTTCATAAAAGAAAATAATCCGGATATCGTTATTAATTCAGCAGCCTATACAAATGTTGACGGCTGTGAGGAAAATACTGATTTGGCTTTTGCAGTTAATGGTGAAGGTCCTAGAAATTTGGCTCTAGGATGTAAGGAAGTTGACTGCCCCCTTGTCCATGTAAGTACGGATTATGTATTTAATGGTAAAAATACAAGGCCTTGGGTTGAAGACGATGAAATCGGTCCAATAAGCGTTTACGGCAAAAGCAAACTTGAAGGTGAAATTGCCATTCAGGAAATTTTAGATAAGTTTTTCATTGTAAGAACGGCATGGCTATATGGTGTCAATGGCGGAAATTTCCCTAAAACAATGCTTGAGCTTGCTAAAAATCATCCTGAAATAACCGTTGTGACAGATGAAGTCGGATGTCCTACATATACTCTGGATTTAGCTGAAGCTATTGCAAAGCTCATTGACACAGACTATTACGGAATATATCATATAACCAATTCAGATAGCTGTTCATGGTTTGATTTTGCAAAATACATATTTGAAGTGGCTGATGTGGATGTTAAGGTAACTCCAGTCACTGCATCTGAGTTTGCAAGGCCTGCACCAAGACCTTCATATTCTGTTTTGGAAAATAAAAAATGGATTGATAACGGTTTTGAACCTTTAAGAAGTTATAAAGAAGCTATCGTTGAATATATTAATTTGATTAAGTGATTTTTATGGATAAACGTTTGATTTTTGTACTGGCTATTTTCATTATAGCTATCTTTGCAGGATTATCCGTTATTTCATCTGCAGATATTGAAAAGATTTCCATTAATAAGACAGATATTAAGGAAGACGGTCAATATTGTACAGTTAATGAAGTGGCGGCTTATATAAAGGAATATCATAAACTTCCTAGTAATTATATAACTAAAAATGATGCCAAGGCTTTGGGCTGGAGCGGAGGACCTCTTAAAAAATATGCTCCCGGAAAAAGTATTGGTGGAGACACTTTCACTAACAGACAGGGAATACTGCCAACAAGTTCCGATAAGTATATAGAATGTGACATCAATGCAAACGGAACCAGCCGTGGAGCAGAAAGAATAGTCTTTAACACAGGAGATTATAGGGTTTATTATACAAATGATCACTATAGCTCTTTTGTTGAATTAATTTAGGTGCTTTAAATGAAAATTATCGAAATTGACGGGAAATCAATAAAAAAGGATGGACATAAATATTTAAAAAAAGTCTTTAATTTCCCAGATTATTATGGCAATAACCTGGATGCCCTATATGACTGTCTGACTGATATCGGTGCGCCCACTGAAATAAGGCTTAAAAATAAGAATCAGGTTTCTTGGGATATGATCGATACATTTATTGATGCATCCGAGGCTAATTCTTTTTTAAATTTTATATATTAAAAGGTAATATTTTTATATTATCTTTTTCAAATTATTAAATTAAGATTTACTTTTAATTTAATTGGTGGATTTGATTTATTAATGTTTGACTTTAAAAATCATTGGAATACTTTTAGAAATTACAGTTTTTTACTTACAGAACTTATCAAAAGGGACATTAGTGGTAAATACAAAGACTCTACCTTAGGTTTATTCTGGAGTTTTTTGAATCCATTGCTATCAATGATTGTATTGACAATCGTTTTCTCCACATTTTTTGGAAGAACAATTGAAAACTTCCCTGTTTATCTGTTAAGTGGTAAACTGGTATTTGATTTATTTGCTAATGCAACTACTGGAGCTATGGATTCCATTAAGGGAAATTCTGAGATTATTAAAAAGATTTATGTTCCAAAATATATGTTTGCCGTCGGTATTGTATGTTCGGAATTCATTAACTTCCTGATATCTTTAGTAGTGCTGGTTGCGGTGATGTTTGTAACTGGAGCGCCGTTTTACATGTCTTTGTTCTATTCTCCAATTCCATTGTTCTTTTTACTTGTATTGACAATGGGTGTTGGGTTAATTCTTGCTACAGCAACCACATTCTTTACAGATATAAAATACCTTTACGGTGTTTTAACAATGCTTTTATCATTCATGACTCCGTTATTTTATCCTATTGAAATTATTCCAGAACAATTTTTATTCTTCTTTAAAATCAATCCTCTTTATGCAGCGGTTTCATGCTTTAGGGACATTGTTCTTTACGGAGCATTTCCGCAAACCAAATTTTTAGTGTATTTAATAATAACATCAATAATTGCTCTTATAATAGGTATTTATCTATTTTATAGGTATCAAGATGATTTCGTAATTAATATTTAGGGAGGAAATTCATGTCAACTCAAATGAGATATCCAAGGGAAGTAAAACAAGATCCTTCAAACGGTGCTGAATGGGAAAATTTGAATCATGTTCTAATTGATGATTGGGAATCTCTCGCATCCTGTCAATTATCTCAAAATGAAAAGCCAAATTCTTTCATTGTCAGTGATTTCAAATTCAATATTCCCGCTGAATGTAAGATTCATGCAATTGATATTAGATTAGATTATCATAGGGATTCTTCTCAAAATAGCATTGAATTGGACCCTCCTTTAATAA
>JAFUBV010000213.1 GCA_017460025.1 Methanobrevibacter sp.
ATCATTTTTCTTAAATAATTAAATGTTTTATAAAATTATAATTATTTGGTTATGGTCATCTACATTAGGTGGTTAATTTATTGTAAAAAATAGTTCTTAAAAAATAAAAAATTTTGAGGAAGTTATAATTCCCCATTTGCTCTTCTTTCATCAAGAAGTTTTAATCCTAAATCGCCTAATTTGTATTTTTGAATTTTACCACTTGTAGTTAATGGGAATTCATCAACGAAGAATACGTATTTAGGTACTTTATATCTTGCTATGCTTCCAATACAGAAATCACGGATGTCTGCTTCGGTTACATCATCAAAGCCTTCTTCCTTAATAATGAATGCTCCAACGATTTCTCCGTATTTCTCATCAGGAATACCTGCAACCTGAACGTCCTGAACGCATTCATGTGTAAAAAGATACTCTTCAATTTCTCTTGGATAGATGTTTTCTCCTCCTCTGATAATCATATCTTTGATACGACCGACAATGGAGTAGTATCCGTCTTCATCCACTGTAGCTAAATCTCCTGAGTGGAGCCATCCGTCAGGTTCAATGGTTTCTGCTGTTTTTTCAGGCATGTTATAGTATCCTTTCATTACATTGAAACCTCTGCACATGATTTCTCCGGTTTCACCTTGACCTAATTCTTCACCGGTTTCAGGGTCTACGATTTTAACTTCAATGTTAGGGAATTTTCTGCCCACTGTATTGATTTTTTTCTCAAAGGAATCAGCAGCATTTGTCTGTGTAAAACCAGGAGCGGCTTCTGTTAAACCATAAACACTAGTGATTTCTTTCATTTTCATTTTTTCAATAGCATCTTTCATGGTTTCAACAGGACATGTAGATCCTGCCATAATACCTGTACGTAGGGAACTCATATCGAACATGTCGAACATCGGATGGTTCATCATACCGATAAACATTGTTGGAACCCCATAAATTGAAGTACATTTCTCTTTTTGAATTGATGATATTGCAAGTAAAGGATCATATTCTTCAAGCATAATCATGGTGGAACCATGGGTAATGACAGCCATAACACCTAAAACAGTTCCGAAACAATGGAATAACGGTACTTGTAAGAGTAATCTGTCTGCAGGTGAATAGTTCATATTTTCACCTATATAAAATCCATCATTAACAATGTTTCTGCTTGTAAGCATCACTCCTTTAGGGAATCCTTCAGTACCGCTGGTATACTGCATATTAATCACGTCATTTTGTGTTACTGCAGCTTTAACCTTCTGGTATTCATCGTCATCATAATTCATACCGAGTAATATTAATTCGTTAGTGTTATACATTCCGCGATGTTTTTCCTGTCCTACATGGAAAACGTATTTTAGATATGGGAACTTTTTACTATTTAAACTGCCTCTGGCACAATTTTTAAGTTCAGGAACAAGTTCATGGATAATATCAAAATAACTAGTGTCCCTAAATCCGTCAGTCATTGCAATGGCTTTCATGTCTGACTGCTTTAATACATATTCCAGTTCATGGGATTGGTATGCTGTATTGACGGTAACGATTGTTGCACCAATTTTAGCTGTTGCAAACATGTATGTTAACCATTCAGGTACATTTTTAGCCCAAATACCGACATGATCTCCTTTTTCAATTCCTAAAGCTAATAATCCTTTTGCAAGATTATCAACACGTTCATCAAATTCTTTATATGTAAATCTTAAATTTCTATCTGGATATACGATAAACTCATGATCTGGTTGTTTTTCTACTTGTGTTTCGAAAAATCTTCCAAGAGAAAGCTCTGTAAATAATTCACTCATTTTCACACCTTTTAATTTTTTTGTATTTCGTAAAAAAGTCTAGTTTCAGATTTTTGCTTCTGCTTGCAATCGCAATCTTTTCAAGTCCAAGTCTGGTTTAAAATATCTAAAACTGTCATTCATTTCAAATTCTTTTTCAATATTTACGTTATTTAAGTTCATTTTAAACATTTTAACCAAAACTCCTTCAATTAATATGGTGTGTACAGTACTGCTAATATTTTAGATTCTTTTTCACCGGTTGCATGTAAATGGTGAGGAACGACGGAATCATAAAATATGCTGTCTCCTTTGCCTATGGTGAATGTGTCTTTTCCATAGATTACTTCAATTTCTCCTTCTAATACATAAATGAATTCTTCTCCCTCATGTGAAGATAATTCCTTTTCTCCTTCTTCATAGTCAATGTCGATTATGAACGGATCAATGTTTCTGTCAATTTTACCTGATCCTAAGGAATGGAACTCTAGATTACTTGCATTTGTAACATCTTCTCTTCCTGAGAAATATAATGCATTTGTTGGTTTTCCAGCTCTTGTAACGACAGGTCCTATTTGTGGAGTGTCATCTAGAAATGTTCCAAGTCTGACGCCTAATGCTCTTGCCATTTTTGTTAATGGTGTAAGTGAAGGAATAACTTCTCCATCTTCCATAGCTTTTAAAACATCTAATTTAACGCCACTGTTTTCGGCAAGCTCTTCAATAGTCATGTTCTGTCTTTCTCTAATGCTTTTTATTTTAGAAGCAAATTCTGTATTTTTTTCCATAATATATCACTTTTTTACTTTATCAAATACTAAAAATTTTAGTATAATATAATTTTGTACTTTATGTTTATATAATACTTTGCAAAATTAAGTCTTTTTCAGTACTTTTTTTAATTATTATCAAATTTTAAATGCACTTTTTTTGACATTCAATGTAAAATGGGGTTTCTGATGGTTAAATGTAATGGTGTGTGTAGAAAGTAATTATTTTTCAATTACTTTCATGAATCTGTTTTTAATCTCTTCGGGTGTCAAATCAATTATTGGAGCTTGTGAATTTCCAGGTTTGCAATTAAACACTATGAGATTGCAGCTGTCGTTTTTGATTTTTCTTTTTAAATCTATTTCAAAGAAATTATAGCTTTTAAGGCCTACGCTTTTTCCAATTTCTACCAAATCAAGGTCTTTAGCATAGGTTTCCTGATTTCCTGTGGATCCGTAAGCGCCGTTGTTTATCACAATCCATGTTAAGTTTCTTGGACTGCATGCATTTACTGTAACGAGTGAGCCCATATTCATAAGAAGCGCTCCATCACCGTCAATCACAACAATGTCCTTATCAGGTTGTGATAATGCTAGTCCAAGCCCGATTGATGATGCAAGCCCCATTGATCCGATCATATAGAAATTCTCTTTTCTGTCCTCGATATCATAGAGTTCCCTTGAAGGAAATCCTATATTGCAGACTACCAATTCATCTTCAATGTATTCCATTATCTTTAAAATAGCGTCTCTTCTTTGCATGTTATCACCAATATTTGATTTCCAGCAGTACTGAAACAGGCTTTTCCTGTTCTTCGGATAATTCCCATGAATTTCTTATGTCTTCATATGCAGCTTCAGGATTTCCCGGTTTGAAAAAGTTAAAGTTCATAGCTTCCAATATCAGTGGTGTTGACTGGCCCATTGGGACCTGTCCACAGATGTTTTCGCCTTCTGTTCCTCTGTGGCTCATTACCATTATGAGTGGAAATCCATATAGCTCTGTTAGGGATTTCAATGCGTTTATTGAGTTTCCAAGTCCTGAATTTTGCATCAGTATTGCAGTTCTTTTGCCTCCAAGATATGCTCCTGCACATAATCCTATTCCCTCTTCCTCTCTTGTTACGGGGATATGGATTATTTCATCATCTTCATCAATCATATTTAATAATTTAGATAAGTTGACGCAGGGAACGCTAACAATGAAGTTTATTCCGGCATCTTTTAGACCATTATAAATAGCTTCCGTACTATCCATATTATCATCTTTTTAATTTCTTTATTTTATTATTGTACAATGTTGTACACTTTATTTTATTAATTAATGTTTGATAGTAACATATATATTAAATTATTTACTTATTTATATTTATGTTTGATAAACTACCAATTTCTTCAAAAACAGAAAAAATTTTAACCAAATCTTTGGATGAGGCTATTTCTGTTGAAGAAGCAAATTACTTGATGAATATTAAAGGACCTGATTTATATCCGTTACTTGCTACAGCGGATTATTTAAGGCATGAAATTGTTGGAGACAATGTTACATTCATTAATAACTGTAATATCAATTTCACCAACATTTGTACTGTTAGATGTGGCTTTTGCGCATTCGGTAAGGATGCGAACGATCCTGATGCTTATATTTTAAATGATGAGCAAATTTTACAAAAGGCCCAGGGCGCTGTTGAAAAGGGTGCTCATGAATTCTGTGTAATGGGAGGAGTACTTCCTGATGCAGATATTGAATATTATGAGCATTTGTTGCAATTGCTAAAAGGAGAGTATCCTAATGTTTTAATCCATGGTTTTTCTCCAACTATGATTAATGATGCTGCTTTGGTATCAGGTATTGATGTGGCTGAAGCATGTGAGAGATTAAAATCAGCAGGTTTGGATACTTTGCCTGGAACTGCAGCAGAAATATTGACTGACCGTTCAAGAGACTTAATATGTCCTGAAAAGGTTAGTGTTGATGAATGGGTTAACATTGTCAAAACCGCTCATGAAGTGGGCATTCCGGGTTCTGCAACTATTATGTACGGACATGTTGAAACATTAGAAGAACGTGTTGAACATATTGATGTTATCCGCCGCCTGCAGGAGGATACTCATGGATTTACAGAGTTTATTCCAATGACATTCATGCATGAGTATTCCCCAATATTTTTGGAAGGTCAAACTAATCTTGGTGCAACCGGTACAGAGGATTTAAAGTTATATGCGGTTGCCAGATTAATGTTAAGAGATTTAATTCCAAATATCCAGGTTTCTTGGGTAAAAATGGGTTTCAGATTCGCTCAAGTTTCACTTACTGCCGGAGCTAATGATTTAGGCGGTACTTTAGGGGGAGATGAATTGTCTGAAGCTTCAGGTGCTCCTGATGGTGTTGATGCATCAATCGATACATTAGGAAGTATTGTCAGAAACCTCGGCAGAAATCCTATAGAAAGAAATTCCAAATATACTGAATTTTATCCAATTGAATCAACTAAATTAGAAATCCCTTCAAAATAATAAAGTAGTTTATCAAATGATGCATTTATTTGCATCATAACATTTAATTTGCAGTGACTTAACATGAAATTTATCGCAATCGACGGCCTTGATGGGTCTGGAAAGGATACACAAATTAAACTATTGGCACAGGCTTATGAAAAGCAGGGAAAAAATGTGGTTGTACGTTCACATCCCTGTGATGACAATAAGTATGGTCGCAAATCCAAGCAGGCACTATTAAAAACAGGTAAAATCAATCATTTAAAAGCTACAGTATATTTTGGTTTAGATGCTATTCGTTCTGTTCGCAAATACTCACATGACGATAGCATCGATGTTTTAATTTTTTCAAGATATGTTCTTGCAGTAATGTATCTTCCTGATGTAGTGAATGTAATCGTTTATAAGATTGTTTGCTTTGTTCTTCCGACATCTGATTATATGTTCTTTTTGGATGTTTCTCCTGAAGAATCCTTAAAAAGGATTGGTTCTCGTAATGAGGATACTGAAATGTTTGAAAATAAGGAATCACTCATTAAAGCCCGTAACAAATCTAAAAAATTTAC
>JAFUBV010000214.1 GCA_017460025.1 Methanobrevibacter sp.
GGTTTTGAAGATAAATAAAAAGAACGATACATCGTACCAAGAGGAGCAATACATGTAGATGTTGCTAATCTTCATGATGCAGACAGTGATGAGCATTTAATTTTAGGTTCTTATCAAAATGAAGACCTTGTAGGTTTGAATCCTGCAGCTCCAGGCAACTTCAAAATCAGTACACGTGGGGGGCATAATCAATTTTGGTTAAAATTCGGTTACGATGGCTTGGACATTAGATTACCTAATAATGCTACAAGAAAAGTAGGTCAAATGGATGCAGATATGGAAGAAGTAGTTTATGCTTCATCTGATATGGTGTATACGAAAGAAGAAGTGTACAATAAAGAGGAAGTGTATACGAAAGAAGAAGTTGATGAGTTGATCAAAAACAAAATCAATGAAATCTTAAACAATACTGAGGATGGTGAATAAATTATGCTTCCAGTGGATACCTCAAGTTACGATTACACAAATTTGAAAACTTTAAATGAAGATGCAAAATTAAAAAGTGATATGTATGGTGTGTGGGATTTGGACATGCACGATGGTGATTATATTAATGTTACTGGTAATGCTTCTCTCTTCAATGCATGCGTAATAGCAATCATGACAAGATATAATGAATTAAAAATGCCTTTGTATAATGGCTTTGGTTGTAGAGTTCATGAATTAATCAAAGATAATCAAACAAAAATGTTCCTGTATAAATTAGAATTGAGCATTCGTGAAGTACTGGAAAAAATGAGAAGGATAAGAACTGTTAATGAAATCACGATTACTAAATCAGATGTTCATGAGTTTACTGTTGGTTTTAGTATTACAAGTATTAATGATGAAATCATTAGAGGTAGTGTATCATTATGATTTATAAAGAAAGAGATTACTCAGAAATTTTTGAACTGATGCTGAATGATAGTCTTGAAAAAGGCTTGATTAGTCATGCTGAAGATTTTCCTGATTTAATTGCAAACCGGGAAGATATCAGTAATTATTATATTATGGATAAATCGGTTATTGCATATATGTTTGAATGGTTTTTCCAAAATGTTGCAACCCCGATATATGAATCTGCAAAAGTAGAATATGCTGAAGGAATCGATTTGGATAGTATTGGTAAATGGAATGGAGTTCCACGACCATCTGCTACAAAATCCACTGTTCTTGAAAGATTCAGTTTAACTGACAGTTTGGATGAAGACATTAGCATTCCTGCAGGGATAATATTAACAACTAGTAGTGGTGTTGAATATGAAACCAGTGAAGAGTTGTATATTGCAGCGGGAAACGTGGAGACAACAATTCAATGCCGAAGTATTGGAACTGGTCCGGATACTAAGATTGCTGAGGATACATTAACAAGTATTGTTTCATCAATAGGTTATGATTTAATCTGCACTAATGTTACAAGGTCAAGTGGTGGAAACCCTGCTTATACTGATGATGAATACAGATTCTTATTAATGAATTGGATTAAAATAATGTTGAAAGGTTCTGATGAAGCTTATTTGAATTATTTTGCTAATAAAGATGGTGTTGATGATTACCGTATTGTTCCGAACTGGGATGATAGTGGTACAATTAAGATTATTGTTGACCCTGGAGATTCATTATTGTTGAATGAGATTTATAATGAGTTAAGAAGTAGTGTTTGTCAAGAGGATACAGTTATTACTTTGTTTGCTCCTACTGAGAGAACTATTAGTATTTATGCTAAGGTTAATGTTGATATTGATTTGATTAATCCTTATAGTGATTTGGAGAAGTCAGATATTCAATCTAGGATTGTTTCTGCTATTAAAGTGTTTATTGATGGTGGATATATTAACACTGATGAGGGTAGAGTTTGGTATCAGGGCCTTGGTTTGGGTGAAGATTTTATTCCGCATAAATTGGCTGTTTTCTTGGATGATGCTATTCCTGAGTTGAAGAATATTACTTTCACTACTCCATCTGATTATATTAGTATTGCTGATGATGAGAAATGTGTTAGTGATGAGATTGTTATTGAGATGATATAGTATGAAACATAAAAAGATTTTGAAACGATTGCTTGATATGTTTCCTTATTTTTTGTCACGTAATCCTGAATCCAATTTTGTCAGGTCTCAATCTGTTTCTGCGGAAAGGTTTAAGGAATTGTATATTGCTTTACGTGATACTTATGAGAGTTTTCGTTTGGATAAACGTTGTTTGATTTATAAGGAGCAGGTTGTTGATTATGATTATACAATGCATTTTTTGTGTAGTATTCCTTTATTGGAGTATGTTGCGGTTTATGAGGAAGATGTGTTGATTTATGAAGCTTTTTTTGAATTAGGTTCTGATGAGTCTTATTCTTATATGGTTCGTGAAAACATAGTTGATTCTGATGGTGACATATCTACTAATGAGTATAATATTAGTGATGATATTACTTACTTGGATTATTCTTATACTTCCACTTCATTAAACATCATACCTACTGTTAGTTATCATTTATCTGTCCGGACTTTTGATGAATATGAGACTGTGAAAGGTTTTCCGGAAAATGATACTGAACAGGACAACATTTATGATCATGATATCAGTTTGGATGAAATCGGTGCTTTGAATAATATTCCACGTAAACGATATGTTGTTACTAATGATTATGCAAAAACCGAACCACCTTATAATGACCGTTTGACTGAGGATGATTATCATTACATGCAAAGAATGTTGTATTATAATCTGTTAGTTCATCAGACTTCACTGCCGGTAGCGGAGATTTTTAAATTATATGGTTTGGAAGCTGAATTAATCAATCGTGACAGATTCCTAATCAGAATGTTTGACATATTCAAACATGATTATTATTATGATGAAACTGCAGGGGGTGACAGGTTATTTGCCGGTGATTGGATTCCTGAACCTTGGGAGCATAAAGACCGATTATGTGAAACAAGCATAGACCTTGGGGAATACTTCTATGTCTCTGCAAATACTTTGCAACCTGTCCGTAAACAGAAAGTATTTTTCACTTTTGAATTTTTAAATTCATTAATGGAGGCTTTAACTGGGGATTACCTTGTTGATATTTACTTGGATGGTGAATTGTTAATTGAAGCTTATTCTGAGAGGGTTTATAATGTTGATTTATCATTATTGAGTACTGTTGAAGACAATGTATTTTATTTTGAGGGGAAATTAGGTGACAGAGTCGTTGGAACTTGGACAGAAACAATCCATGTGCGTGGTTGTAATGATGCTGATTTCTATGTGAAATCCACCGGAGATGATACCAACGATGGAACAAAAACACGTCCATTCAAAACATTAGAACGTGCAGTTCAAGCAGTAAATGGAATCTATGATTTAATCGCAGTTCAAGGAGAAATCAATATTGATGGTGCGATTGCTATTCCTGAAAGGTGTATTATTATTGGTTGTGGAAATGCAAAAATCAATAATAACAGTAGTAATGTGTTTTTCAACATCGAACAAGACCAGTATTTGATATTGCAAGATTTAACATTAACAACATCTAAAGAACCGGTCTTTACTGGTGTAATTGACAATCAAATGTTTACTAATGACAATTACATCACTGAAAATACTGATGCATTAACCTACAGTATGGACAATGGAGTATTACTGGAAGACCTTGAAGCGGATTACTTCATAAAAGACATTAAATTTGATGTTAATACTGGTTTATTGTCATGGACACGATACACACCGGAAGAATTCCAAGCATTAAAAGATTTAACGGGTGTAATCCATGACATGGAGTTAATACCTGATGATGATGTATACTACAAGAAATTTACTCCTGTAACCACTGATGAAAAACTATTAAACTATCCATTTGTCTACTTTGAAGACAGAGAAGAGTTAACAACTGCAATTCAAGGTTTAACTTATGATTATAATACTGGAATATTAGAATTAAGCTTATGTGGAGATGAAATCGTATGGCAAGCAAAGAGTCACTCAATCTAACCGGATTGTTTTATAAGAAATCCGAAACAAGAACTAGGACTGAAATCACAAATGAAATACAAGACAGTATTCGTGATTCAGAAATAATACAAGGCAAAGTAAACAAAACAGACATCAAAGATAATCTCATATCAACTGATACTGATAAACCATTATCCGCCAATCAAGGAAAAGTATTGAAAGGTTTAGTGGATACAAAAGCAAACACCAGTACTGTAACTGCTTTGGAAACTTCACTAAACAACAGAGTTGATACTGTTGAAGATGATATCAACGATGTTGAAACATCATTAAACAATAAAGTTGATAAAGTCACAGGCAAAGGATTATCCTCCAATGATTATACTACAGCTGAAAAGAATAAATTAAATGGTATTGAAACTGGAGCGAATAAAACTGTTATAGATAATGCATTGAATCCCAACAGTACAAATCCAGTTCAAAATAAGGTTATCTGTGAAAGTTTCTATGACAAACCGGCAATAATAGATCTATTAAACAACATCCAAACCAGTAGTGGTAAATTATTGACTGTGTATATTGATGAAGAAACCGGAGACCTTGTAGTAGATGATGACAGTTATCATTATTATACTAGTGATGAAGTCGATGCTAACTTCACAATTGATGTGGTTAAACAAGCTACTGCGGATACTGGATTTTTTGCAACATATGTAATCAAACAAGGAAACAAGGCAATTGGAACAAAAATTAATATTCCGAAAGATTACTTGTTAAAATCTGCCACAATTAAAACTGCTACTGCTCCAATCAGTGGTACTGATATTAAAACTGGTGATAAATACTTTGATTTTGTATTTAATACTAAAGATAGTGGTAGTAGTGATGAGCATATGTATTTGAATGCTACTAGTCTTGTTGATACTTATACTGCTGATGAAACCACATTAACAATGGATTCCAATAATACTTTTAGTGTTAAAAGTGTTCCAGTAGCAAAGATTACTGGTGTGTTACCTGCTAATCAAGTAACTCATCAGGACATTAGTGGTAAGGTTGATAAGGAAACTGGTAAAGGTTTATCTGCAAATGATTTTACTAATGCTTATAAAACTAAATTAGATAACTTGGATTCTAATTTGAATAATAAAGTGGATAAAGTCACCGGTAAAGGACTATCAACAAACGATTATACGAGTACTGAAAAAACCAAATTAGAAGGAATCGAAACCGGAGCAAATAAAACAGTTGTAGATTCATCATTCATAACAAATAGTACTAATCCAGTACAATCTAAAATCGTTAAATCTGCTTTGGATAGTAAAGCTAATAGTAATGATTTGGCAACTGTTGCAACAAGCGGGAGTTACAATGATTTATCTAATAAACCTACTAGTATGACTCCAACAAGCCATACTCATAATATATCTGATGTTACTAACTTACAATCCACTTTAAACAGTAAAATGAGTACCTCTGATTATAGTACTGTTAATTTAAGTGTTGTTTTTGAAGATGATACTACTGGTAGTTATGACTTGGTTTACCGCAACACATCATCATAAAAAAGGAGGGTATTGGAATGGTTTCTGTAGACAATAACCTAAAATCATTATATATAGATGGAAAACCAGTAAGAAAAGCAAGTCTTGGAGGAAAAGTATTTTTTGAAAAACATGACTATGAGTTAACTGTTTCAGCAAGTAAACCAATTATCCAAATTGGAGAAGAAACTACCATTACTGCAAAATTAACAGATTATAGCGACCCGGTTAGTGGCGAAAAAGTGAAATTTTATCAAATAATGGAAGCTGAAGGGCATTTAATTTTTAATGGACAAACATTTACAACAAGTTCTTCTAGCTCAGGTTTTACTGGTTCGGATATTGTTATTGATTGGGGTGATGGCTCAACAACTAATTATGTGGATAAAAATAGTTTGAATCATACTTATGCTACCGAAGGAGAGTACGCAATAACTTTGATTGGTAACATCACAAGCTTAGGAGAGGGTTGTTTCTATGATTGTTCTGGTTTGACTAGTGTTGTTATTCCTGATAGTGTCACAAGCTTA
>JAFUBV010000215.1 GCA_017460025.1 Methanobrevibacter sp.
AAAAGAAGGTCAGGCAGTAAGCGGTAAATCTGGCCTAAGAGATACATATCAGCCATTACAGACAGTATTTGCTCCATCATCCAGTCCTGTTGAAATTGCACAGGGTTTAAAATTGAACGGTGCTGATGAATTATATATTGCTGATTTGGACTTAATTGAAAAGAAGGGACACAATGTCAATGAAATTAAAATGGCCAATACAATACTTCCGGTAATGTTGGATGCAGGTGTAAAAGATGTGGAATCATTCTCATTTTTCCTGGATTATGCATTTAAGATAATTGTTCCAACCGAAACACTTGAAGATATAGATGAGTTATACAATATTTTTGAAAAATATCCTAAAGAAAGAATCGTGATAAGTGTTGATGTAAAGGACAATGAGCTATACTGTAAAAACCTTGATTTGAACTTCAACCAATATAAAGAAATCTTAAAAGAGCTTGATCCCGTCGAAATCATACTTTTGGATATCAGCGGTGTAGGAACAAATCATGGATACAACAAAAAGCTTTTAGATGAATTCGAGGATATGAAGGACAAGTTAATAATGGCCGGCGGTTTAAATAAGGACTCAATTGATGAGCTGGAAAAATTGGGTATAAAAAAAGTGCTGGTAGGAACAAGCCTACACTCCGGTGAAATTACAATAATCTAAATAAGCGCATTTAATACAACGTAAGGGAATGCGCAACCTACAATAAATAATACAATACCTAAACCTAATTTAGGATTGTTTTCATCTAATATACCAGATATTATTAGTAATAATCCGAAAAATCCAAAAACTACTCTAAATATATGTGAAAATATTGTTGTTCCTATTATTGCCATTTTTAATCACTAATATTCTTTTAATTTTTAAATTATATAAATATTTGTTGTTTTATATTATTTTTTAGAATTTCTCTATTTGTTTTTAGATAACTTTTTTATCATAGTATTGACTAAATAATAAATTATGAGAATTGATACCCATAGTCATCACAAAAAAGCTGGTGAAAATTTAGCATTCGTATTTTTTATGAACTTGGCTTTTAATATAATAGTTATTGCAGGCGGCCTTGCAACCAATAGTGTAGCAATACTTGCGGACTGCATTCATGATCTGGCAGATACAATTTCCATTGCTTTGGCATGGTTTTTGGAAAGAGTATCCCAAAAAAATTCAACAGATAAATATTCCTATGGTTATCAAAGATTTTCAATTTTAGGCGCCGTAATAATTTCCATATTTGTTATTATCATGGCATTCGTAATACTGTCAGAAGCTATTCCAAGATTATTCGCTCCTGAAGGAGTGGACGCAGGCGGAATGCTTGTTATAGCTATTGTTGGAATTATATTTAAGTCAGTATCTGTATACAGGCTTCATGACGGTGAAACATTCAACGAAAAAGCGATTTTATTCCATCAGTTAGGCGATGTCTTCGAGTGGGTTGCCATATTGATATTGAGTGTTGTTCTAATCTTCTGGGATGGAGCACCATACCTTGATCCGTTCGTTTCAATAGGAATTGCAATCTGGCTGATATTTAACCTTGGACGCAACTTATACAAATCAATCGAAGTGCTGCTTCAAAAGACTCCAGACAACTTTGATGTCGATGAATTTAAACATCAGATACAGGCCATTGATGGCGTAAACGCAATTGATGACTTTCATATCTGGTCACTTGATGGAATTGATTCTGTCATGACAGTAAAGGTTGATGTTGATTTCGGAAAAAATGTAGAAAATATTAAAAAAGAGATTTATGCAGTTTCAGGCAAATATCATGTTGTTGATATTACAATTGAGATGGATTGATTATTGATATCATGACACTTGTAGTAATCGGACCGGTAACAAACGACCTGGTGGTTATCGGCAATGAAAAGTCCAACAGGGTTGGTGGAGCAACTTACTTTCAAAGTTTTGTTTTTGAAGAGTTCTTCAGGGATTACCTGGCAATTGTAAACTGTTCAGATGAAAAGTTAATAGATGCTTTTCCGGACAAATCCAAAGTTCAGGTAATTAAAAAAGAGAATTCTCATTTTTTCATCAATGAATATCCATTCAAGGACAATCTGGATGTCAGACGCCAATTAAGCAATTTTGCTGACATACCTATTTTGCCGTCAGATTTGGAAGGTATTTTACCTGATGATATTGATGCATTTATTTTAAATCCGCTAAATCGTCATGATTTTCCTGGAGAAACTGTTGAATATCTGAGAAGTTTTGATGTTCCAATATTTTTGTCAATACAGGGTTTTTTAAGAATTCCTGACGTTGAAGTAAATCAAAACTACACCATAAAATTAGACAACTTCGACGGGTTAACAGACATTTTATCTCTTGTGGATACAATATTTTTAGACGAATCAGAAAAAAATATCCTTGGTGATGACATTAATGTAGATGAAATTGTCATAACTGACGGAAGTCACGGATCAAGAGTAATTTCAGACAATGAGTATAAAATTGAAGCTGTCCGATGTGACAATATTGTTGATTCAACAGGCTGCGGTGATACATATATGGCGGCTTACATTTCAAAAAAATTAACAACCAATTCCATTTTAGAATCTGCTAATTTCGCATCAAAAATAGCTAGTGACAAACTAAGCCTTTTTGGACCATTTAAAGGCGATATTTAATTTTAGGAAAACTTTATTAATTAATATATTAATAATTATATATGATTTAAAGAATTTTTTAAATAATAAATGATCATCATGTTATCCAATTCATCCACTAATATAATCGAAAAAGAGTTTGAAAACTTACGTAAGGAGTTATTAGATTTAACTTTAAGAAACCAGTTGCTTAATTTTAAATCCAGAGCTAAAACAGTTAAAATAAATAATCAAACTCCAATTAATGTCTACCAAACATTAGTTTTACAAGAAAATAAGATGTATTTTGTAGCCAATAAGAAAGACAAAAAGGAAGACAAATCCTCTGTATGGGATCATATTCCGTTTGACTTTTCAAAGTTTTCAGAAGGAAACAAGAAACTTGCTACAGATTTGACTCCAAATGAACTTCAGAAAAGATTATATTACATAAATAACCAGGCTAAAACAATGCTTCAGGAACAGGGTTACAATATCCTTTATCTGGCCGTCGGATTTCTGGAATGGATAGACAAATCCAAGCCAAAACAAGTAAATCAGGCCCCATTGGTTCTTATTCCTGTTTCAATGGAGAGGAAAAAGGTTGGTGAATCATTTAATTTGGCATGGACTGGAGAAGACATTCAAACTAACATTTCACTCAAGGCAAAGCTTCTTGAAGGAGGTATAGAACTTCCTGATTTTGAATTCAAGAAGTATGGTGAGGTCATAGACCATTATATCG
>JAFUBV010000216.1 GCA_017460025.1 Methanobrevibacter sp.
ATCAGTAGTCCTAGTGTATGAAACACCATTGATAGTCATAACAACAGACTTATTAGCAATAGGATTGCCTTTGTAATCAGTAATGTTAACAACAAATCTTTCAGAACCGTGATAATACTTGGTTACATCAGGAGCTGAAATAATATCAGAAGTGTCCTCTTCAACACTTAAAGCAACATCTTCAGTTACTGGGTTGTATTTATCATCACCAGAGTAAGTAACAGGAACTGAATAGTTACCAGCAGCCAAATCAGGAATGCTGATTGTAGCAGTACCGTTAACAACAGGAGCAGTGTAATTTACACCATCAACAGTAGCAGTCACATTACCGGTAGCATCTTCAGGTAAGCTTACAGTAATAGTAGCATCATCACCTTCAGTTACTTCAGGAGCATCAATATCCATAGTAACGTTTTCTTTAGGAACATCCTTCTTATCAACAGTCACATTAGCAACAGTCTCAATCGGATTATACTTATCATCACCAGAATAAACAACAGGAACACTGTTATTACCAACAGGCAAACCAGAAACAACAGCACTAGCAGTACCATTAACAACAGGAACAGTCTCATTACCAATAATGACATTACCAGTAGCATCAGCAGGCAAACTAACAGTAACAGTAGCATTCTCACCTTCACCAACAGCAGGTGCTGTTATATTTATTGTTGCGTTTTCTTTATCTTTTGGAGTTACGATAATATCAGCACTGTCTGTGAAGTTGTTGTAATTTTCATCTCCAGGATATGTGATTACAGCAGTGACATTTTCATCCACATTTGGAACTGTAATGGTTGCAGTACCGTTTTCAATACTTGCAGTGTAATTTTCACCGTTAACATTAGCGGTTACATTTCCAGTAGCATTTTCCAATCCGGATATTACAATATTTGCGTCTTCACCTTCTTTAACTGGATCAACAAATATGCTTGCATTTAAATCTTTCTTAGTGATTATTGGTTCTTCTTTATTGTTTACAGTCACTGAAATAGTAGCATTTGAAGATAAGTATTTATCATTTTCAACATATTTTACAGTGATTATTGCAGTACCGTTTGAAATAGCAGTTATTTTTCCGTTATTATCCACAGTAACAACATCAACATTGTCACTTTCATAAGTCAAGTTTCCTTCAGCATTATTTGGAGTTATAATTGCTTCAATAACCTGAGTATCACTTACATTTAATGTTAAACTATTTTCAACATCAATGCTTGTTGCGATTTTAGACACTGTTACATTTATGGTTGTTGTGTTAATAGCATAGACTACACCATCACCAACACTTAAAACAATAGTGGTATTACCTGCTTTAAGACCAATAACAGTACCGTTTTCATCAACACTTACAATACCATCATCAGCAACAGTATAAGTAACATCTAAACCTTCAGGTGAAGTGATTAGAACAACAGTGACATTATCACCGACAGATAATTCAATATTGTCTGCTGAAACAGAAGCTGCATTCAAATCGACAGTAACATTAATAGTTACATTATTAGCAGCATTATATTGTTCATTACCTGCAAATGAAACAGTAATTGTTGCATTACCTTCACCGACAGCAGTTACTTTACCATCTGCATCAACAGTGACAACATTTTCATCACTGGATGTGAAAGTAACATTACCTGCTTCTGAAGGACTTAATGTAGCGTTAATTGTAGCATTTTCACCAACAGTTAACTCTAATGAAGTAGGATCAACGTTAATAGTAGTGTTGATTACAACAGGTTCATCAGTTACAGTTACTTTGATTACATTAAATGTGTAATTGTCACCGTCATAAAGTGCTACAGTTAATCTTTGAATATCTGGACCAAATGAAATGTTGTGAGTACCTACAGTTAATTCAAGATTCCATAAGTCTTTTAAGTTGAATGTGAATGAAGTAGCATTTGCTTTAACACCATCAATCTGTTCACGTTGATAGTTTTGAGTACCGTCAATGTAAATATACATTGGTTCACCATCAAGTGCTTCAGCCCATCCTAAATCATAAACCGCAGTTACGGTGATTATTCCATCTTTACCAATAATATAATTCATTGAAGTAGCATTAGGAGTGGAATTATAGTAATATGGATTTACCCAAGGCTCTTCCACATAAATAGTTACTTCAGCAGATTTGACAGCATAATTAATACCATCACCGACAGTAACAGTAATGACAGCAGTACCAACAGCAACACCAGTAACTTTACCGTTAGCATCAACAGTGGCAACAGACTCATTATCTGATTTAAAAGTAGGCATACCTGCACCTGAAGGCATTACATAAGCAGTAATAGTATACTCTTCACCAACTTCAATAGATTCAGAAGTAGGATTTACATATACTGTAGTATCTGCCATATTTACAGTAACTTCAATAATTTTATAAACAGCAGCATATTCATCATTACCAGCAAATGAAGCATTAACAGTAGTATTACCTGCTTTCAAACTAGTAATTTGACCATTAGCAATTTTAATAACAGATTCGTTTGCAATAGTGAATGTTAACTCACCAGCTTCTGAAGGATCCAAGAATACATTCCAGTAAGTGGTTTTACCAACATCCATCACTTTACCATCTTTATCGCTTCCAGTAATTGAAGCAGATTTTTTAACAGTAACAGCAACAGTAGTTGTGTTAACAGCATAAGTTACACCATCACCAACACTAACACTAATAATAGCACTACCAACACCAACAGCAACAACATTACCACTAGCATCAACAGTAGCAACAGACTCATTACTTGATGAATAAGTAGGAGTCAAAGTATCAGGCAAAACATCAGCAGTAATAGCAGCACTATCACCAACAGTTAACTCTAAAGAAGTAGGATCAACAGTCAAATTAGTATCAATAATAACTGCTTCACCAATAACTTCGAAAGTTAAATTAGTTACAAATGCAGTATGAGTAATATTAATTACTTCATCACCATCATTATTTGCTGTATAAGTAGTTGTAGCTTTATTATCCGCCATAGTAATAGTTGAATCACCGAAAGTATTTCCTAAAGCGGAAACTAAATCGAAGCTAACTACAGGCATAGTGTCATCCAAATCAGTGAAAGTTGTTCCATCAGCTGTTGTTGATTGGAATTTAAAGTTTAAGTTATAGCTGTTGTCTTTGTTAATAGTTTCATTGTCAATGGACGCATTAATTACTACCCACTTGTTCACCTTATTTAATACATAAGGACTTAATAAAGATGAAGTAGGTTTTTCATTGCTTCCCCAGAAGTTATAATCTGCTGTAACTTTTTCTGATTGAGACATAATGAAAAGTGGAGTCTTATATGAATTATTAACAAAATTGGAATAACCTATATAAACAGTTGGATTTGAATTATACACACGAATTGGTGGATAATTAGTGGAAGTAGTTGTAAAAGTACAATCAATGACATTGACTTTAGTTAAATTTAGATTCATTTTAATATCAATTAGACAGTAAGTTGTTTTATAGTTGATAAAACTACAATTGTATATATTTAAACTTAAATCAGCATTTGAAGTGGAACTATAAAATAATGCATTGGTTGATGCTGAAGTTCCAGTGAATGTGATTCCGGAGACATTTAAGTTATTTGAACCATAATTAAGTTCATAAACATTTTTAAGGACAACATTATCTCCTCTACCAACTAAAGATAAGCTTTTAGAAATTGTATATCTTGAAGTTAAATCAGTGTAAGTACCATCAAAGATAATTATCTGATTTGCATCAGAGGTTTTAGCAGCATCTAAAGCATCTTTAACTGTTGTATATGGTTTTTCTTTAGATCCATCATTGCTTCCGCCAGTGTAAGATTGATTTACAAATAATTTACCTGCAACACTTTCTTCAACAGTAAATTCTAAAGTAGTTATTTCATCATCAAATGCACTTACAGTAATGGTGTCTTCACCTTCTTTAGAAGAAGAGTAAGTTGCAGTTCCAACATTATTGGTTAAAGTTACGGTTTCACTGACAGTTCCGTTTACAGCAGTTAGATCAAAGGTAGCTATAGGCATTGCTTTATCTAAATCACCAGTGTTTGCTTTGAATTCTAAGGTAACTGTGTTATCTGTTTCAGCATATGTAGGAGTATCAATAGAAGCATCAACAATTACCCATTTATCAGGAGCATATGAAGATGAAACCATTTTATATCCTTCACTATCTAAAGGAACACCACTATTATTACCCCAGAAGTTATAGTTTAAGTCACCATCCATATTGGAATATGCCTGGATATTGACATAATATCTACTTATATCATTGCCAATGAAATTATTATAGTTTACATGCACGAATTGACCATTACTACCTGCATAAATTAAGTAATTTGCAGTATTGTTAAGGAAATTAGTGTTTGTAATGTTTATGTTATAATAATCATATGCATATATGGTATAAGTTCCATCATTATTTCTAACAGTACAATTATCCATTGTTAAAGTAGCATAATATTTGGTTGATTGATAAGTATTATAATCAAATACACTTTTACCCTGATAGTATATAATTCCATAATTTGAAGTTATATCTCGGATAACAACATTTTTTAAAGTAATATTATAAACTTCAGCTGCAGAAGTAGGATAGGAATAGAATAAATATCCTTCACCAGTTCTTGTTAGAACAACATTTCCACGTCCGGTAATATTCACATTATTACTGATAGTGTAATAATTATCCACGGAATAAGGATTATCATTTCCAATTACAATAATTGGTTTATCCTGACCTTCACTTAAAGCATCCTGAATATTTTTGAATGGTTTATCTTTTGAACCATCACTTTCTCCAGTATATGACTGGTCAACATAGAATTTACTACCGTCATCAATTTCGTCAACATAGAATGTTAATGAATTTAATGTTTTTGAATTATAATTTACATCAATCTCTTCATCACCTTGAGCAGAAGCAGTGTAAACTGCTTTTGCAGTATTATCAGAAATAGTTACTGTTTCAGGATTAACTGCACCAATAGTTTTTACAATGTCGACAGTTAAATCCGGCATGGATTCAGGTATAATTGCTAAAGTCACACCATCAGTTGTTGAATTGAAATTAACAGCAACATCATATTGATTATTTAATTCAAAAGAAACATCATTAATAGTTGTATTAATAACAACATAATTATTTAAAGTGAATTTTGTAGAATCGAAATTAGTAATAGCACCATTTGATCCCCAATAATTATAATCAATATTACCTGTTCCACCATTGCTCACAATAAATTTATTAGAACCTTCATAAACATTATTAACAAAGAGATTATAATTCATAGTTAATGTTTTACCACTAGTTGCGGAAAAATCAATGAATCCATCGGTATATGTGGCTGAATAAGCATTAGTATTACCTGTTGCATCATTACCAATGAAAGTACATCCAGTAATTTCAGTATTAGCACGTGTTCTTACAATACTTTGACCTTTATTATCAATACAGTTACAATCAATAATAGAAATTGAACATCCAGTCTGTACTAAATTCAAAGCGGCAGGCATTGTAGTAGCACTATAACCAGAAGTTGAATCACAATTTTTAAATGTTAAACCTTTCAATACAATATTCAGTGAACTTGATGATGAGAAATATGCTCCAGCAGGTCTTGTAAGAATTACATCACCTTCACCAATGATGGTAACATCTTTAGATAAAGAAGTGATAGTGCTTCTTTCATATGTACCTGCAAGAACAACAATTGTATCACCAGCTGCTGCGGAAGACACTGCTTTATAAATTGTTTTAAATGCAGTTTCTCTAGTTTTACCATTGTTATTTGTATCATCACCACTTTCTGATACATACCAGTCCCCTTCAAGTGCTCCTTGGGCAACATCAATACTTGCAGTTAACTCTTCATTATCAACACTTGCATTTACATAATAAGTTCCAACTTCACCTGAAGAGAAAACAGAAGTTAAACCAACATCACCATCAGTTTCAGATAAAGTACCATTGGAAGTATATTTAACAGTCCTTACAGGTAATTTATCAATGTCAGCAGTAGTTTCATCATTCCAAACAAATGAAGTAGCAATATTGGAAGTTCCAGTAGTTTCAATCTCTGTAGGTTCAACAGTTAATTTTAATTGTGCATATTTTGTTGGAGTATTAAAGTTAGCAGTATGTATTTTTGTAAAGTCCACATCATTTTCACCCCACCAATTATAATCAAAACTAATACGATTTTTATATGTTTGTACAGTTGTTCCGATAACAATACCATTATTTCCATTAGTTGCAGTATTATTAACAAAAACATTGTACTTTAATTCATTACCAGAAGCAGCCATACCACCAATAAATATTGCGCCACCATTAGCAGCGGAATTATTGATAAAAATATTTTGTGTACATTCAAAAGTTCCAGGATTACGGATTCTTATAGCACCACCATTAGAGGTAGATCCAGTAGCGGAATTACTATCAAAAGTAGAATTAATTATAATATTATTTG
>JAFUBV010000217.1 GCA_017460025.1 Methanobrevibacter sp.
CAGATACATGCTCTGTAAGTGGAGCTTCAGATACGAATATTTTTTCATCCGTATTAAGTAATTTTTTCTTGGATATTGTAATAATCATTCTTCTGATTCCAGCAGCGTCTTATTTGGGCATCTATGTCGGATATCTTATTAAAAACAATCTTTAATTCATCTATTTTTTCTTTTTTTAAAACAATATTTTAATAGTATTAAAAATATATTTATATATAATTAGATTATTTTCGAGGATATTATTATGATTCCAGGAATGAACAAAAAACAAATGAAACAAATGGAAAGACAAATGAAAAAAATGGGAATGAAAATGGAAGACCTTAATGGAGTTAAAGAGGTCATCATCCGTTTTGAAGATAAGGAATTAATCATTGATGAGCCTAACGTCAGTTTAATGAATGTAATGGGTCAGGAAACTTATCAGATTGACGGTAAAGCCCGTGAAGTAGAACTCGAATATGAAATTGAAATCCCAGATGAAGATGTTGAAATGGTAGCTAATCAGGCAAATGTTTCACAAGATGTTGCAAGACAAGCATTGGAAGAATGTAAAGGAGACTTGGCTGAAGCTATTATGAAATTAAACCAATAGGTAATTATGACAGTTATTGCACATATTTCAGATTTGCATGTTAGCGACACGGCTTTCGATGAAGAAGTTTTCATGAAAGCCGTAAGTGAAATTAATGCTTTACAACCAGACATGATTATATTAACTGGGGACTTGACAAATAACGGTTATCACAGGGAATTTAAACAGGCTATGAAATACCTGGGCATGTTTGAAGCCCCGTTATTTGCTGTTCCGGGAAATCATGATTCAAGAAACTTAGGTTATCAAAGTTTTGAGGAATTGGTTGGTGAAAGGAGTTGGAAACTAACAAAAGATGATGATTTTACAGTTATAGGTCTTGACAGCAGTTCTCCTGATGAAGATAGGGGGCATATTGGTCTGCCTCAGCATTTATGGATGGAACATCAGCTGGATGACTGTGTTATAGATGATCGCTTTTCTATTGTTGCACTTCACCATCATGTCATTCCGATACCTGACACTGGCCGTGAACGTAATGTTCTATCGGATGCAGGTGACATTTTAAAGACTTTATCTACTCATGAAGTCGGTTTGGTTTTATCAGGGCATAAGCATGTTCCCAACATTTGGAAAATAAATGAAACTGTTGTTGTCAATGCAGGTTCCTTATGTTCCAATAAGTTAAGGGGAAAAATAGGAAATTCCTATATGGTTTATGTTATTGATGAGGCAAATATAGAAATATTTTTAAATAATGTGGGTGGAGAAAAGTTTTTATATGGCAAATACCGAAGAAAATATTAAATATTTGTATAATTTAATATAATAAATGATTAAATAAGTTATTTTTATAATGGTGATATTATGAAAGTGGTTGTAGATGCTTCTAATGTTGCACATAATGTAAAAAATGAAAACTCACAGCCTCAAATGGCGAATATTTTAGCTGCTGTTAAAGCATTAGAGGAAAGTGAAGATGAATTTGTTATTATAGCTGATGCATCACTTCGTCATGAAATTGATAATAAAGAAGAATTCCTAAGACTGTTGGAAAGTGATAATGTAGAGGAGGTTCCGGCAGGTAATGATGCTGATCATTTTATTTTAGAAATTGCTTATAGTGAAAAAGCAAAAATTTTATCCAATGATAAATTCAGAGATTATGCTGCTGAATTTAAGAATATTAATTCATTCAGAATTCCATTTGTAATAAAAAATAATAGGTTAACATTCGGAAGACCAAAAAAGGCTAAACATGATAAGAATATTTTGCAGAATATTTCCGATGAAATTATCAAACAGTTAAATTTCAAAAAATGGGAAGTTTACACTGGTAAGGAAGGTTTAGAAATCTCTCCTTTGAATATTGCAAAACAGGCCATTATACGTATTGACGATGAGAATAATATAAATTCTAAAGTTGAAAGTATATTCTCAAAAATACCTATGTTTAATAAAATCGTAGATATGGTTGACGATGTTGAAATAGCTGCACCATATGTTATCTTTGTATTGGTACATCCAAAAGATTATAAATTGGCCGTAAAAAATGCAGGTAATATTTCTGTTACTGTAGCTGATAGATTAGGTCTTGAGAAAAAACCATTAATAGCTGTTCGTAATGACTTGTTCACTAAACCGGGAACTTTTGAATTAAATATCTTGTTGGCTGATGAAGTAACTGAAAATGCTCCATACAATATTTTGGTTCGTGTAAGTGCTCATGATGAAGTGTTCATTAAGAAAAATTCAAGAAACATTGCAAGTACAATTGCCGGCAGATTAGGCTCTTGGAAGTTTCCATTCGTTTCCGTTAAGCCAGACATGTTATTAGAACGTCCTGGTGAATTTGAAATTGAATTAGAAAAAGGAGGAAAATTAGATGGTTAATAGCTTATCAAAAGCAATAATTAAGCTAACCACAGGTCTCACACCTATTAGTGTAGGGACTAAGTTTTTCCCAACAGATTCAATGCAAAATGAATATGTGGAATTATTTAATTATACTCAAACTATATTATTTGAATTGGAAAAAGCACAAATAAGTTCTAACAGTATTGAAACTAATCTTATAAGGGATATTGGTTCTGAAAATATTCCTCAAGAATTTAATTTTTATGAAATAAAACCTGCAGAAGATAAAATTGAAGAATATGCTCTTGTGAGCAATATTGTGATGGGTAGTGACCGTTACTTTTATGTTGAACTTCCAAACCCGTCAAATTTAATCAATATCTTCGTTAAAATTATTGAAAATGAAAAAGGTCAAATTGTCGAAAAGAGTTCAACTGAACTCGTTGCAAAAATGTTAAGTAAAAACGATGCAATTCGCGTAGCTATTGAATTGATTGGAATTGGTCTTGAACGTGGAATTGAAGTTATATCTGCTGTCGGAATGACTGGTGCAGCTTCAATCGAAAGATCAATTAACTACAGACAAAGTTTAGGTAGTTTTCCAGGAGTTGCTTGTACAAAACTTGGACGCGAATACGCTCTGGTTTTCGATGGTCCTTTCAAATTGGCCCAATCCAAACCTAGTGAGTTTCAGAATTATCTGTTTGTTGACTTAATCGATTCAACAGGTTATACCAGCAAGCACGGTAAAACTCAGCTGGTTGATTTGATGACAAACATCAAATATTTCATTGAAACTGAATGTGGCGGTGAGCTTGAAGGCTATCGTGAAGGTGGTGATGATTTTATTGCTCGTTTCCCATCAAAAGATTTAGCTATTCGTGCAGGTCTGGATGCTGCATGGTTTGCACTTGACAATGATGCAAAAATCAGGGCGGGTGTTGGCAGAAGCCGAAGAGAAGCTGGTGAGAGGGCTCAATTGGTGGATAATTTAGGATCAACATCTCCGTTATCATTGGTGGTTTTCGAACTCGCTAATGGATTATATGCTTATAATGTTCCGTCAGAATTTACAAGAACTCTCATAAATCTGTTTGAAAATGAAAAGCAAAAATTAATTGGTGTATTTGCTTTTGTATTCATTATCACTTATTTATTATGTGTTCTTAGTCTTGGTGCATTTAGTTTTATAACAATTATATTGGCATTAATATATGCTTTTGTTGCTTAAAAAAAATAAAAAAAGGGAATTACAGTGGCTCGCAGAAATGAAGGAATAATAGCTTTTTTGATGATTTTGGCATTGGTTGCTTTTGTCATCGGTTCAGCTATTGGAATTACAGTAAGTATAGAAAAACATGAAAATGAAACTAATCCTCCGAATGTCACTCATGTCGAAAATGTGACTGTAGAAATGACATCTAATGTAAATAATCATAGTGATGAGATTAATTATGATTATGACTTGGACAAAGTTGATTTTAATGAGAATTATTCTACAGAAGAGTTTACTGTAAATAATTGAATATTTTCGTGATAATATGGATTTTATTCGTGATATTGATGGTGGATTTTCTGTCATTGAAAATATTAAAGTATCTGGTGCTCGTGAAGGAAAATATGGTGTCAGCGTAATTTTAGCGCCGCAAAGTACTGCTTCAGGTGTTTTTACAACCAACAAAGTTGTTGCAGCTCCAGTAACTTACACTAAAAAAGTAGTCAAAAACGGTATCGTTTCAGCTATTGTTGTTAATAGCGGTAACGCAAATTGTTTCACTGGCCAAAAAGGAATTGATGATTGTGAAGAATTGGTCAATCTGGTTTCTAAGGATTTGGATGTCCCGGCCAATGAAATTGCAATATGTTCTACTGGTGTTATCGGTCGTGAAATGCCTATGGACATAATTTCTAAAGTGGCTTATGAATCTATTTCTAAATTGGGGGATAAACCTGAAAATTCTTTGGCTGCCGCAAAAGCTATAATGACAACAGACACTTTTCCGAAAGAGGAAGCCTGTGAAGTAACATTAACCACTGGTGAAGTCATTAAAATTGCAGGCATCACTAAAGGAAGCGGAATGATTGCTCCAAATATGGCTACGATGTTGTCTTTTATTGTAACAGATGCGGTCATCTCACAAAATGCCATTAAAAAAGCACTAAAGATTGCTGCTGATAAAAGTTTCAACATGATTATTGTTGATGGTGATGAAAGTACAAATGACACCTGTCTGATGTTGGCTAACGGTTCATCTGGCGTTAATGTTGAAAATGATGGTGAAATCGATTCCAATTTCCAGGAAGGCCTTAATCATGTCTGCATAAATTTAGCTAAAAAGATGGCACGTGATGGTGAAGGTGCTTCTAAGTTTATTGAAGCTAATGTTCAGGGAGCTGAATCATTTGAAGATGCTAAACTTGCAGCTAAGGCAATTGTAACTTCTCCATTATTCAAATCAGCCGTTTTTGGTGGTGATCCAAACTGGGGAAGAATCGTATCTGCAATCGGATATTCAGGATGTGAACTCAATCCGGATATTGTAACTATCGCTATTGCGGATGATGAGGATGAAACTGACCTTGTTCGCAAAGGTGAAATTCTTGCTTTTGAAGGAACTCCTTATTTGGGGTGTGCTGAAAAAATAATGCAGTCTAAAAACATTACAGTTAAAATTGACATGTTTTTGGGTGATGGTGAGGCTACTGCACGGTGTTGTGATTTGACATATGACTCTGTTAAAATTAATGCAGAATACACCACTTAAGAAAACATATAAATACTTTAAAAACAAATATTTTTATGTTATACATAATTCTAATGTTGTAATTATAAATTTTATAGGAGGGTAAGATATGGCAAAAGTTAAAGGTACTAACAGAAGAACAAGACAAAAAAGAAGTTATACTAAACCTGGTAGTAAAAG
>JAFUBV010000218.1 GCA_017460025.1 Methanobrevibacter sp.
TTTGGAAATTGGGGGAGTATTGTACTTTGATAAAGGAGACATATTAATCAAGGGTTCAACTTTCATTGACAATCACGGATCAAACAAAGGGGATGCGGTATTCACCTATGATTCCAAACTCACATTACAAAACAACACCTTCAAGGACAACGGAAATGCCCTATACTCAGTATTCTCAACACAAGACATTGCCGAAGACAATAAATTCAATAATGATTTGGTTTCTGTTAATAACACATTTTATGCAACAATTGTGGTAAACGACGGAATAGAATTAACACTGATTAATAACACTCCTTATAAATTTGACACCTTACCGGATAAATTCAATTTAAAGGATTATGGATTAGTGGGTCCTGTCAGAGACCAGGGTAATATGGGTGCCTGCTGGACATTTGCAACATCCGGTGCTTTAGAATCAGCATTGCTTAAAGCAACCGGAAAATTATATAATTTTTCACAGGACAATATTCAAAATACAATGCTTCAATATTCAATTTATGGAGTTGATGGAATTTTAGAAGGTGCACAACAATCCACAGGTGTCGGATATCTTGTAAACTGGTACGGTCCATATCCAACCGATCTGGATAGATATGATGAGCTTGGAAAAGTATCCACTCATATCAACATGGCAAATGAAAGCATACATGTTCAGGACGTAGTGTTCTTCCCGACTCGTCAAAATGCAACAGACAATTATATCTTTAAAAAAGCATTAATGGACTACGGAGCATTTCTAGTGGCAATTTATTCAGGTGAGAGTTCAAAATATTATAACGAAACATCTGCTGCACGTTATTACAATGGGACTAAAGGTATAAATCATGCGGTAACTCTTGTTGGTTGGGATGATAATTATCCTGCAAGTAATTTCCTAAATCCACCTTCTGGTGATGGTGCATGGATTATTAAAAACAGCTGGGGTACAGACTGGGGAGATGAAGGCTATTTCTACCTGTCATATTATGATACCTCATTCAATACTCAAAACCCTCAGCAGTATCAGTATCCATACTATGCGGCTTACTTATTTAACAACACTGTTCCATACAATAAGAATTATCAAGCAGATGCAGGACAGTTAAATAACTTTGTAGATCAATACAAGTACTTCTCAAATACCTACACTGCTCTTGAAGATGATTTAATTGCAGCCGTGGGTACTTACTTTGATAGTGAGGGAGTTGATTATGAATTTGATATTTATGTTAATGGAGTGTTAAAACACACACAAAATGGCGTAAGCCCATTTGCAGGCTATCATACCATCAAATTAACACAATACATTCCAATTTCATCAAAGGATACTTTTAAAGTTGTATTCAAAAATAGTTCTCTACCTTTCGAATCTAATTCAAGACATCATCATAAGGAAAACGTTTCATTTGGAAGTATGGATGGTGTCAATTGGGAAGATCTTGCTAAAAATAATGTAACAGCAATATTGAAAGTCTACACTGTCGCTAAACCTGTAGTTCCACCAACACCAGTAGTTCCATCAAAACCGGTTATCACAGGCAATAAGGATGTTGTCATGCTTTACTCAGCTGGCACCGCTTATAAGGTTCGTGTAACTATCGACGGCAAGGCCGTAGTCGGTGAATACGTAACCTTCAAATTCAACGGTGCCACCAAAAAGGTTAAAACCGACAGCAAAGGTTATGCAACTTATAAAATACCTACTGTTAAACCAAAATCAAGTAAATACGCAATCACTGCAACATATAAAGATGTAACTGTTAAAAACAAGGTTAAAGTGAACAGCATTGTTGTTGCTAAAAACCTTAAGGCTAAAAAATCTGCAAAAGTCCTTAAAATCAAAGTGACATTGAAAA
>JAFUBV010000219.1 GCA_017460025.1 Methanobrevibacter sp.
CTGAAGATCTGCTATGATGTTTTCCAATGGAATTACAGTCCAGTCGGTTCCTATAAGAATAATATAATCAACGATTGGTCCTAGTTTTACTGCGAGTTGTTCATGTAATTTATCAGTGATTCTAATGTATGCACAAACACTTTTACCTTCACTTTTAGCCTTTTTTGCATTGGCTAAATCAATGGAGTCAGATAAATTTTCACTTAAATCAATTGACCCGTCACCTTCACCATCGATTCCAACAAGATAAATGTCAGCGTCATCCTCATTGGAAATGATATTTACATTTCCCAATTTTCGGATTTTTTCACTATACTCTAAATCCAATACATAGCTGATGCCTGATTCGAGTGCTGTTGTTATCATTTCCTTTCTGTCATCCCATGGGAGGTCTGGAGTCATTATCCAAGCGAATTTATTTTGCATTAAATCACCTTATTTTAAGAATTTTAAAGCTTCTTCTACTTCTAAATCATTATGTACAACTTCTGAAATTGCTCTTGTAATTTTTCCAGGATTATCAGCTTGGAAAAGATTACGTCCAAATGCTACACCTGCTCCACCGACGCTTAAGGAATCTTTCACCATAGTCAATAATTCTTCATCGGTGTCTACTTTTGGTCCTCCTGCAATAACTACAGGCACAAGTGCTCCTTCAACAACTTCCTTAAATGAGTCAGGATCTCCGGTATAATTGGTTTTTACAATATCAACACCTAATTCTGAACCTACACGGGCAGCATGTTTTACGAATTCAACATCCAATTCATTGTCAACCTTCTGTCCACGTGGGTACATCATTGCAAGAAGTGGAATTCCCCAGTAATCACAGGTTTCAGCAATTTCACCTAATTCCTGTAACATGTTGCTTTCAGTTGCGCTTCCAAGGTTTACATGAACTGAAACTGCATCTGCACCTAACTGTATTGCTTTTTCAACTGAAGTTACAGTTACTTTGTCATTTGGGTCTGGTGCAAGGGAAGTACTTGCGGATAAGTGTACAATAAGACCGATGTCTTTACCATATCCTCTGTGACCTCTTTTTACAATTCCTTTATGCATTAATATTGCATCTGCTCCTCCTTGGGAGATTTCTTCAACAGTATCATCTATGTTTACGATTCCTTTGATAGGTCCGCTGGAAACACCATGATCCATTGGAGCAATGACTGTTCTTCCAGTATTCCTATTGAAAATTCTTTCTAAACGAATTTTTTTACCAATCATTTATATTACCTCATTAAATAACATTATATAATATATTTCTGATGTTATATATAGTTTGATTGTACAATAATGTACTTTTATCATTTATATTATTTACAAAATCATGATTTAAAAAGTAAATGATGTTTAAAAAGTGAAAAAAAAGTTTGTATCACATATCTTATTTTCTTGGCATAGGCGTCCATAAATCAAATTCCTTTATCTGCGGAGGGATACCGCTGTCCTTATATGAATCAAGAAAACCGCTTTCAGATTTATAGTTCCCTTCAACTTCAGTTACTGAATTGTAAAACTCAACCAATCCCCTGTTCCTGATGAAAGTATGTTTTGGCTTGAATGTTGATGACCAAATGTAAAATACCTTGAAAACAGTATCCGGATGATATCCTCCCCCCAAATCAATAGCTAGAATATCACATTTCTGGATTAATTTGAATACTTCTGACAATGTGTCATGAAGGCGCACATCTGCATTGATGAATGTCAAATCAAGTTTGGACATTTCCTCTAAAGCTTCTGGTGAGTTATCTAGGGCTATGAGGTCAACATCCTTTTCAAGAATGACTTTTGAAGTGTTTCCGGTATGGCATCCGAGCTCAATTACACAGTCCCCATCATTAACTGCATCCAGGATTTGTCTTCTGTAATCTGAAACATCATAACATAATTTTATCATAAATTACCCCTTTGTGTAGAGTTTATCTATATTCAGGTCTTCAATATTTAATTTTTCAAAAGTGCTTTTACTATCTGAAAAAGCAAATAAAGTATTTCCCAACATTGCCATTGAACTGCCCAAAATATCATCCGATAAATTGAAATAATCAACTAAAGATTGGACATCATCTGTCATCAGTTTTGTATCTCTAGAAAATTTCACCGAAAGGTCCAAAAAGCTTGTGACAGACAAATCATTTTTAAAAACTTCAAGACATTCACGCCCAAATTTGGAAATTACTTTCTTATGATGAGGGTCCTGTATAACAGATGCAGTATCAATTTCACCGAAAAATTTGGTGGCAACAAACAAATCTTCGTCAAATGACTGTATTTCACCGACACCCGGAGCACCTGGAGAAGTCCTTAAAACAATGCCTGAGCCTGTTTGAGCTATAACATCACCCAAACCTCCCCCTAGCGAAACTTCAACCATATGGGCAATCTGGCCGCATTCATCATATGAATAATCAAAGTCAAAATATTCATTCAAAGCTAAAGAAAGGCTTAATGCGGAAGCCGCTGAAGTTCCAAATCCTGCACCTATTGGAAGCTGGATGTCCTGGATAATCTCAAATGGAGATTCAGCTTCAAAATGTTTTAAAACTTCATTAATCACTATTCGAGAACCCTGGTTAATGTTAACCTTAAATTCATCAGAGTCTTTAACTGTGGTTTTGACTCCTCTTTCAAGCAGAAATCCGGCACCGCAAGATCCTTTTTTCAAAGGATTTTTATTGTTTTCTATTGTGAAAAAACCTGTGATATGTGCTGGTGTAAAAACTGAAACACTCATAAAAAATAATATGGTAATGGTTTTTAATAAATTTGTTCATTCTAAAGCATCATACTCTTCATCAGTGACTTTCTCACACCATTCATTTTCAGGATTGATTCCCGGAACTTCAATGGCTATATGGGTGAATTCACTATCCTTTGATGCTCCATGCCAGTGTTTAACGTTAGGAGGTATTGACACAACATCACCTGGCTTTAATTTTTGAGCGGATTTGCCTTCTTCCTGATACCATCCTTTGCCTTTGGTTACAAGCAGTATCTGACCGCCATTTTCATCAGCATGATGAATGTGCCAGTTGTTTCTACATCCTGGTTCGAAAGTGACATTGGCCACCATCACTTCCCCAACTTGAGCAAGGATGTTAAGGTAGCTTTTTCCTATGAAAAATTCTCCAAATGGATTTTCCTCTCCTTTTCCAAAAAGGATTTCTTCAGACATTATTCACTCACCCAGTGGTTTACGCTGTCCTGTGCATCATAAACGTTTCCGCCAGAAATGGATAATCCTTTTTTGATTTCAGCTCCTTCACAGAGTTTTTTCAAATCCCTTTGTGATGAACCGAACCCTGATCCTTCATGTGTGACAAATGGCTTTACTGCTTTTCCTGAAAAGTCCAATTGTTCCAGTTGGGTCCACATAGGCATTGGAAGTGTTCCCCACCAATTTGGAAAACCAATATAAATTGTGTCATATTCAGAGATGTCTTCTAAAGTTTCTTTGATTTCTGGCCTTGCCCCATCCTGCTGTTCCTTTTTGGCCACATCAATGCATTTCATGTAATCTGCAGGGTATTCGTTTACCGGTTCGACTTTAAATAAGTCTGCACCAGTTTCTTCTTTGATATATTCTGCTACAACTTCAGTATTTCCTTTTTCTATGTTTTTTAATTCTCCGCCAAAGTAGTTCTCACCTGAACGGGAGAAATAAATCACTAAACTATTTGCCATAATTTACACCTTCCGTATGTTATTAAATATATTTGGAATAATTAATATATAAATGTTGCGAAACACAACAATTAATCTGATGAAAAAAAATAATGGAATAAGTGAAATTATTCCTTAATTGATTTAGCGAGTTCTACACCTTTATTGTATGCTTCTTTTAAGATATCCTCATCAGGAACAAAAGTAACATCCAAAGTGTCAGTTACAGTAAATCCTGCAGCTTCCAAATCTTTTTGGAGTTTAGCAACAGCTCCTCCACCCCATCCTTTGGATGAAAAGATCAAAGCATTTTTCTCGCTGGTAGTTCCCTTGAAGTTAACGCAGTCCAACCAGTAGAGCATGTTTCCGATACGAGGGAAAGGCTTGTTCATCATGGTAGGAGCACCTAAAGCAATGGCTTTGGAATCCAAAATATCAGTGATTGCATCATCAGGTCCGTCATGCTGCATAAAGTACATTACAACCTCAACACCTTCGCTTGCAATACCTTCAGCAATCTGGAAAGCTAGCTTTTCAGTTGAATGGTGCATAGTATCATAAATAACAGTAATTTTATCCTTGCATACGCCTGAGCCCCATTTAGCATACAAATCTACGATAAATCCAGGGTTTTTCCAGATTTGACCGTGACAAGGAGCAATCATTTTAATTTGCTCAACTATACCATTATCAGTTAACTCCTGCAATTTCATCCTAAGCATAGGGGAACCCAAAGTCACAAGATTAGCATAATATTTTTGTGCTTCTTTTTCTAAAATATCCAATGAGTAATCCTCATCAAATCTTTTTGAATGACATACATGCTGACCGAATGCATCATTGGAGAATAATATTCCTTCTTCAACCAGGAAAGTGAACATGCTGTCTGGCCAGTGCAACATAGGAGCGGATACGAACGCTAAAGTTCTTCCTCCAATATCCAATTCATCACCTGTTTGAACAGTATTAATTTCCAAGTCTCCAAAATTGTGGTACTGCTGTTCTAAAAATTTAGCGCAATTAGGGGAAGCATATATTTCAGCTTCAGGATTGTATTTTTCTATAGTTTCCCTTAAATGGGTGGAATGATCCATTTCAGAGTGATTTTGCACAAATACATCAATTTGAA
>JAFUBV010000220.1 GCA_017460025.1 Methanobrevibacter sp.
ATAAGTCTAAAATCATAGTTTCAGTGTTAATTAATTAAAAAAATTAACAGGTGAATGATACTATGATTAAAAAGATAACAAGCATTGCTTTTATTTTCTTAACTATTTTTTTAATTAGCTCTGTTTCAGCAACAGAAATAGAAAATGAAACAATTGCAACACAAAATTATGAAAATGACATTCATATTGAAAGTCATGACATAGAAATGTATTACAAGGACGGAACACGTTTTGAAACAGTACTTGAAGATGGAAATAGAAACCCCATAAACAATGCAACAGTAACCTATGGAATAAATGGCATGAACTATTCTCGCCAAACCAATGAAAATGGAGCATCATCAATTGCAATTAACCTGAATAGTGGAAAATATTTAATCACTACGAAAGCGAATGAAATTTCAGTGAATAACACAATTACTGTAAAAAGCACCATTAATTCAACAGATCTCGTTAAAATATACAGAAACTCAACACAATATTATGCGAAATTTTTAGATAATGATGGTGAGCCACTTAAAAATAAGGACGTTTCATTCAATATCAACGGCGTATTCTACACAAGAACAACGAATGAAAGCGGAATTGCACAGCTAAACATCAATTTGAATCAGGGAAAATATATTTTAACTGCAATTAACCCTAAAACCACAGAAATGACGAGCAATACCGTTACAGTACTTCCTTCCATTATAAACAACAGAGATCTTGTAAAATATTATAAAAATGCTACACAGTATGAAGTGACAATAGTTGAAAAAAATGGAAGAATATCCGGTTCAGGAGAAACTGTACAATTTAACATTAACGGAGTGTTGTATTATCGTCAAAGCAATGAAAATGGAATTGCTAAACTAAATATTAATTTAAATCCTGGAGATTATATTATAACTGCACAGCATGACGGCTGTATAGTATCAAATAATATCAGGGTATTGCCTACCATCATAACAAAAGATATTAGAATGGAATATAAGGACGGGACTAAATTCAAAGCACTTCTGGTTGATGATACTGGAAAACCTGCAGAATATGAAAAGGTTACCTTCAACATTAACGGAGTATTCTACACAAGAACAAGTGATGAAAGCGGAATTGCAAATTTAAACATTAACCTCGGAGTCGGAACATACATTATAACATCCGAGTATAATGGACTCAAAACATCAAATACCATTGTAATTGGACCTGCAACTGGAAAAGAAATCATTGCAAGCAACAATTTCACATATGAAATTGAAATACCAAATTATGTGAACATTACATGCCCTTATGTTTATGACAATAGTGTTTATACCATTAAAAGCGGAATGAACGGAATTGTCAGATTGGAGAAAAATCAGCTCATCAATATCCAGATTGGACCAAAATATTACACATTTTCAACAGGATATATGCCAGAATACAGTCCAACATATTTAGGCAGCGACTATTACTTATTGCCATTTGACAATAGCCCAACACAACATACATATAACTTTGAAAAATTAACCGGATACGGATTGATTTTACATAGAAGCGGAGATTATACACATTTAATCTATAGAAACAATTGCAGTGACAATATTGAACAGTTCGGAGCATATATTGATAAAGGCCCGGATAAAAGTGAAATCATAAATTATATTCAAAATGGCGAATGCATTGTGAAAGTTCAGTTCCAAAGCATGAGTTTTGATGAAACTGGATTGAAATACAGCCTATCAAAAAGCTACGGATGCTCAATATATGACTTTAATTATAAAAGTTATGATGAGCTGACAAAAGGAAATACTGATAAAATTAAATTTGTAAACACTAACGACTCAGTGACACTTGACTATTACGGGAAAAAGATTGTCGGATACATTGGCGAAGAAAACATAATTACAAAATTCAATGCGTCCAACTGCATAGAATTTGAAAAAGAGGAACTGATAACATACGGATTAAGTGACAAATATAAACGGGACTTTGATTTGATGCAATCATTTGCCATAATAAATAAAAAAGTGGATGAAAAAACAATGAATGACTGGATTTCATATGAAAATGACTACAAGACAAATATTGGAATGCAAAGCATGTATTCAATGTTTTTAACAACACTGAACACAGCATACCTAAGTGATAAATTAGCTGACGAATTAGCTAATGAATATGATGTTAAATGGATGAGAAAAAACAATACCGTGCTTCTTGGATCCATGAACTGGGAAGAGACATATCAGCATATTCTAACCCCAAACATGGGAAGATCCATTGAAGGAGATAATGAAAGCGAAATCATTAATTACCGCTTTGTCAACTCAATATTATTATCAAAAATTGAACAGTACACATTAAAACCAATAGCTAAGGATGCTGAAGTTAATGTCACATCCGTATTTGATGACGTTTTCAAATCTTTAGCATCATTTAAAACTAGTGTCGTGTATTACAACAATACTGCAATCATAAGTGATGAATATGGAAATTCAAGTTTTATAATAGATTTAGAAAGCGGATTGGTAACGCCATTAACAATGAAAGATGATTTTGCATACAAAGGAGTTACAATAACCCGAGATTGCGGATTATGCAGCATTACAAGCATGGCAAAAGCCATAATGATAAGTGTTAATAACGGTATTTTAGGAATTAACGACCTATTAACATACATTGGCGATAACATACAGCCATTAACATCATTAGCATTTAAAGGAACATTACTGGCAAAAGGCATTGCTGGCGCATTACTTGGAGGTAGTTTAACTGTCGGATTAAGTGTTATTGGAACAGCAACAAGTGTTCAAAGTATTGGAGTTTATTTTGTAGAAAATTATGTTGAAAACAAAGATGTCCATACTGCATACGATTATTTCACGTTTACAAGACCGGGATATTTCCAAAATACTAAAATATACAACATTCCACAGAATGACGGAAGTATTGATTATATAGAAATTCCAATAAACAAGGACAACTCATATGACAGGGAAAATGTGAAATATATAAGTAAAGGAAAAGTTAAAACATTATCTAAGGAAGAAACCTACCAATATTTTACAGAAGAAACTTGGAGCCCATTTAATGTTCCAACAAAATACTGGAGAATAAAGAATGTCTTTAATTGAAAAAATAAAAGAAAATTGGAATAAAAACCCATTAATTGTTCAGATAACCTTTATCCTTCTAGTAATATCATTTATTTATGATATGGCGACCGGACAAACATTCAGCATAATCTTTTCAATATGCCTGTTGTTATTCATAATAGCAGAACTGATTAACTGGTTTTATTATAAAAAAGAATAGTAAAAAAAGTTTGAAAGTTAAAATTTAATAATTTTAACTTATTTTTATTTTTTATAACTGGATGGCTTCCTGAGTTACTTCATCATTATCCTTATCATCATAAAGAATATGAGCCAAGTTTAAAAGTTTTTCCTGACCTTTAACCTCATCCTTGAATAAAGGAACTTCAGCTATTTGTTGGTCTGGGAATTTTTGATTGATTAAAGCCAAACGTTTTTGCTGCAATTTATGTCTAGAGTGGCAGAAATCACAATCACAGATATCGGGCATTACCTGATTGACAATGACACTGTCAACCACCATATCATTTTTCTCTAATGCCTCAAGAGCCCTTTCTGATTCATAAATTGACATTTCTTCGGGAATGACAACCATTTTAAATGTTGTTCTGTCCGGATCGGACAATACTTTTTTAGCCTCATCAATTTGGTCTTTAGTTCTTTTTAAATCTTCAGCAGTTTGAGGATTATCAACTGCATCCATAAACGGCATTATGCTTTTTAATGAATTTGCAACAGAACCTAATTTTGCTTTTGCAATCATTGCCTTACCTACCCATGAATCCATTACTTCAGGGAAAGATAATAATCTTAATGTATGTCCTGTCGGTGCTGTATCGAATACTACAACATCAAATTCGTTTGAGGTCATTACTGATAAGAATACTTCAAAAGCTGCAACTTCATCAGCACCCGGAGAAGATGATGCCAAATCCATTTGGTCAGTTAAAAAGTCAAGACCTCCTAATGCATCAGGAGAAGATGATGCTTTTTGAGCTTCGAGTGCAGACTGTTTTTCTACCATTGCTTCGTCGGGATCTATTTCAACTGCAAATAAATTGGTTTTGATTTCTCTTGGATAATGGCCAATTTGTACTTCTAAAGAATCTGAAAGTGAATGAGCAGGGTCAGTTGATACAATTAAAGTTTTTTTACCTTGTTCAGCTAACCACAATGCAGTAGCAGATGAAATGGATGTTTTACCTACACCTCCTTTTCCACCTACAAAAATGAATGTTGTTTTATCTTTATTAAATCTGAAATAATCTTTAAATGCCAAAAAATCACCTCGAATATTAAAATTACTTTTAGTTATTAAATTATTTGATGTTTTATAGTATATAAATTTAGTTATCAAGATACTTTTAGAATTTTATTTTTACCAATAAGTTCTAAATTTTACTAGACATAAAAATTAATCCCCAATATAAGAAAAATTTATTTTGGATTTAAAATCATGACCACATCAGTGGAATAGTTAACTGACAATTGTTTTCTAAAATACTTATTAATTCTTTTAAAACCATCAGAAAAATCCTGTGAAAAAGTTATCCCATATGAATCTAAAATATTATTGCAAACTTCAAAATAAATATCATTAATCAAAATTCCCATTTTAGATGAATTCATTATATTATTTAAATTAGAAAAAGGTTCTAAAATTTCAACAGACCACATATTTGAATAAGAAATACGATAAAACCACATTTCTTCAACATCTTCATGTTTGAACAATATTTTTTGATAAAAATTATTTGTTTTATCCATATTAATTTTCATTTTAAAATTATCAACAACTTCAACATCTTCAGATATTCGGTAGTTTGATTTGATATACTCTTCAATGAATTCATGATTCTCAATAATTAACTCCAATAAGTTACTATATCCACCATAATCATTAAATCTATCTCCAGATTGAAAAATCCATCTTTTAAACATTGGTGCAAAAACAAGATTTTCATTATCCATTTTAAATATCCAATTTTCACAATGCCATTTATTACAAAAAGTAACATTGCCAGTGAAAAGGTTTTTGTTTTCAATCATTATAACAACTCTTAAACATTAATTAGAAAAAATACTTTCAAATAGATTTCATGACACAATCAAGTATCCCATTTGCCAATAATCCATTTTCCATCAATTTTTTTGAAATCCATTACTGTATCGATTGTCCATGACCCACTAGCCCCATATACACAGGCAGTCAAAGTAACATCAGATATTAATGTAGCGTTTTCATTATCATCGAACAGAATATTCGGATCATGAATCACGGATTTGAAATAATTAAGTGTTCCATCCATTACCTCATCGATGAACTGTGATTTAGTCTGTTTTTTACCTGACATGTGAGTTAAAATATAATCATCACCCATCAGTTCATTTAATTTGATTTCATCCTTGTCAATTAACGCCTGCTGATATTCAACAAAGCAATCTAAAACCTCTTTTTCCGCACCATCAAAAGTTCTTTTTGATAGAATTTCTACATCACTCATAATAATATATTATATAATAAAAGAACCATATTAATTACTATTGAAAAATTAAGTGGTGTTTGATATGAACGAAATTCCAAAAAGTAATGTTGAAAAAACAAAAGATGATATTGTTGAATTCGTTCAAAATAAAGTATCAGAAGCAAATGCAGACGGACTTGTAGTAGGATTGAGTGGAGGAATAGACTCCACATTAGCTGCATTTTTAGCTTGTGAAGCTGTTGGTAAAGAAAATGTGTTTGGAATAGTAATGCCTTCCACAACAACCCCAACAGAAGATAAACTTCATGGTACTACAATAGCACAGTTATTAGGTATCAATTATAAAGAAATAGCTATTGATAGTATTTTAAACGAATTCTTATCAGTTACACAGTTAGAAGAAAATAAATTAGCTATTGGAAACCTCAAAGCTAGAATAAGAATGTCAATCATTTATTTTTATGCTAATTCTAAAAACTATTTGGTGAGCGGTACAGGAAACAGAAGTGAAATCCTAATCGGATACTTTACAAAACACGGTGACGGTGCTTGTGATATTGAACCGATTGGAGACTTATACAAAACTGACGTTTATCAGTTAGCCAAATACTTAGAAGTTCCACAGGAAATCATTGATAAACCACCTAGAGCAGGATTATGGAATAATCAAACTGATGAAGATGAAATTGGAATGACTTATGAATTGCTTGATAAAATATTATACAAATTCATAGAACAAGGTATTGATGCTGACTCAATTGCTGATCAATTAGATATTGAAGTTGATGAAGTTAATAATATTATAAATAGAGTTAATAGGAACAAACATAAATCTGAAGTTCCTGAAAGCCCTAAAAAGACTTTAATGGTGATTTAGTGACAGAAAAAAAATGGCAAAAGAAATGGGCAGATGAAAAGTTATTTGAATCAAACCCTAACGATAAAGAAAAATTATTTATTACAGTAGCTTTCCCATACCCAAGTGGTGCAATGCATATTGGTCACGGCCGTACATATACTGTACCTGATGTATATGCAAGATTTAAAAGAATGGAAGGTTATAATGTTTTATTCCCAATGGCATGGCACGTAACCGGTGCACCGGTTATTGGGATTGCAGACAGGATTAAAAGAAAAGATCCTTGGACTTTAGACTTATATGAAAATGTTCACAGAGTTCCAAAAGACGAATTGCCAAAATTAGAAGACCCTGAATACATTGTAAGATACTTCAGTAGCGAATATAATGAAGTAATGCATGATATGGGATATTCAATTGACTGGAGACGTGAATTCAGAACAATCGATCCAACATATAAAAAATTCATTGAATGGCAAATTACAACATTATTTGAAAAAGGATTGGTTCAAAGAGGAGAGCATCCTGTAAAATACTGTCCAAACTGTGATAATCCCGTCGGAGACCATGACCTGCTTGAAGGTGAAGGGGTTGGAGTTAATGAATTAACACTTCTAAAATTCCCAATTGACGATAAAATCCTAGTTACTGCTACTTTAAGGCCTGAAACTATTGTTGGAGCAACAAACATTTGGTTGAATCCTGATGTGGAATATGTATTGGTTGATGCTGAAGGCGAAAACTGGGTAATAACAAAAGAGGCCCATTACAATTTAAAAAACCAAATTAAAGATCTAGAAATTATTTCTGAAATTGATCCGAATGATTTGATTGGAAAAATGGCAACCAACCCATTTACAGGCAATGAATTGCCAATTTTCCCTGCAAGCTTTGTAAGCGCATCATATGGTAGTGGTGTGGTATTTTCAGAACCTGCAGATGCACCGGCAGACTATATTGCTCTTCAGGACTTAAAGAAAAATGATGAATTAATAGCTAAATACAATCTTGAAGGAATAATTGAAAATGTCGTTCCGATTCCAGTATGTACAGTTAAAGGATATGGAGAAATTCCTGCAGCAGATATTATTGAAAGGCTCGGAATAACCGATCAAAACGATGAAAAATTACACGAAGCGACCAACGAATTATACAAAATACAGCACAGTAAAGGTACAATTCTTGACAGCATTCCAGGATTTGGCGGTAAAAAAGTCAGATTTGCCCGTGAAGAGCTAAAAGAAGAATTGATTTCCAAAAATATGGCTACAATAATGTATGACTTTGCTGAAAGACCTGTTGTGTGCAGATGTGGAAACAACTGTGTTGTAAAAATAATGGATGACCAATGGTTCATGAAATATTCAAATCCTGAATGGACTGAAAAGACCCACGAAGTGTTAGAAAGAGAAACAATCATCCCTCCGGAAATTAAAAACAATTTCAACTATTATATTGATTGGTTAGATGATTGGGCATGTTCCAGAAAAGTAGGACTTGGAACAAGACTCCCTTGGGACAACAAATGGTTAATCGAACCGTTGACAGACTCAACCATTTACATGTCATATTATTCAATTGCAAGATTTTTAAGAGATATGAACCCTGATGATTTGAATCGCGCATTCTTTGATAAAGTTTTCCTAAACAAAGATTCAGATGACATTACCGTTGCACCGGAAATTGTCAAAGAAATCCAGGACGAATTCAACTACTGGTATCCTCTTGACTGGAGATTATCTGCAAAGGACCTTGTTGGAAATCACTTAAGCTTTTTGATGTTCCACCACAGCGCAATATTCCCTGAAGACAAATGGCCTAAAGGAACCGTTGTATTTGGAATGGGTCTTTTAGAAGGAAATAAAATGTCCTCATCAAAAGGAAACGTTATTCTTTTAAAGGATGCGATTGAAGATTATACTGCAGATGTTGTAAGATTATTCCTAATGGCTTCAGCAGAACCATGGCAAGACTTTGACTGGAGAGAAAAAGAAGTTTTAGGAACTAAAAGAAGACTCGAATGGTTCAAAGAATTTGCTGGAAAAGTTGAAGAAATCAAAGGCTCTGCACTTGATTTAAGCAACATAGAAAAAGTTGAATTGACAAGAACAATCGATTTATGGATGTTAAGCCAACTTAACCAACATATCAAAGCATCAACTGAAGCGTTGGAAGTTTTCCAAACAAGAAAAGCACTTCAGGAAGCATTATTCTTACTTAAAAAAGACATAGACCACTACTTATACAGAGTAAATCATTTGCTTGACAAAAAAGACCCTGCAGTAATTTATGTCTTGTCAACAGTTTTAGAATCATGGATTAGGTTACTTGCACCATTTACACCACATACCTGTGAAGAATTATGGTCCACTTATGGAGGACAAGGATTTGTAAGTGTTGCAGAATGGCCAGAAGCTGATGAAAGCTTAATAAGCCTTGAAATCGAAAAATCAGAAGAGCTAGTCCAAAACTTAATCAAAGATATCAACCACATCAAACAGATGGTTGGAGATGACACTGAAAAAGTGCACATATACTTAGCTCCTGACTGGAAATGGGACTTATATAAAATTGCAGATGAAGTTGGAAAACCGGATATCGGCCAAATAATGGGCAGAGCTATTAAAGCAAATATCTATGATAATAAAAAAGAAATCGCTGATGTAGCTAAAAAGATTGGCCGTGAAATAACCAAAACAAAATATGTTGGTAAAATCGATGAATCACAAATTATCGATGATGCTTTAGAATACATTTCCAATGAAGTGTCAAGTGAAGTAATTGTACACACAGACGATTCATACGATCCACAAAACAAGGCAAAAAACGCAATGCCTTATAAACCAGCTATTTTGATTGAGTAAGTGTGATTATTTCATGCTTACCACTTTCTTTTTTTAAAAATACTGAGTCTGTAAAAATTTTATGGACTGAATTGTTTTTATCTCAACAATATTATGAAATTGAATGAAAATATAAATTATATAAACTTCATTGAATAGACATTCTATTAATGTTAGATAAAAAAGTGATTTTCTTTATATTTTTAATAGGATTAATTTTAATTCCATTTTCTTTTGCTGAAGATAATCTTACTTCACAAGATAACGGATATACAAGTTCAATATTGTTAGATGATAGTTCAAATACGAACATCTATTTCAATGCTTCTGCAAATGACGATACTGGAGATGGGTCAGCTGACAATCCTTATAAATATTTGAAATCAACAAGAATTACATCAAATTCAACATTATATTTTGCCGACGGAGAGTATGAATTAGATAAAAGTTACACAGCATCATCATTTCATAATGTGTTGATTGGACAAAGCAAGGAAAACACTATTATTTCTTATCAGAATGCAGACAAACTATTCACCAATACGAAGATATTGGGGTTGTATAACTTAACATTAAAGGGAATATCAATTTCAAGCAGCAATGCAGAATTGACTGCAAAAAACGTTGTCTTTAAAGATTCCTCCAACCAATATACGGGAGGTGCAATCTATGCTTATATGTCAAATGCAAGCATTGAAAATTGTGACTTCAACAACAATTCAGCGGATTTGGGAGGAGCAATTTATTCATTTGATTCCAATTTAAATATTTTAGGCTCTCATTTTACTAACAACTCTGCAAAGCTAGGTGGAGCATTTTGTGATATCGTTACAAATACAGAAATATTCAATTCAACAGCAGCGAACAACTCCGCAATTTATCAGGGAGGAGCTATTTATAAGATGTATGGTGAGTTAAATCTAAGTTCATCAAAATTTAGCGATAATTCAGCAGGTGAAGCGAAAGGAATATTCTGTGATTATGCAACATTCATCATGAACAATAATATTTTTAACAATAATGATGTCTAT
>JAFUBV010000221.1 GCA_017460025.1 Methanobrevibacter sp.
CTAATTTTTACCATGATTAACATTATTATAACTCATGGATTAAATACTTTACATCAAAAATTTAAAAAAAGAGAATAATGTGGAGAATTATTCCACATCAATTTTGTTTTCAAGAAGAGAATCATCAGATGTGTTAACCAATTGACCATCCAAAACTTCAATGATTCTATCAGCGAGTCTTGCCACATCCATATCATGCGTCACAATTATCAAAGTTACATTGTTTGATTTATGCAAATCAATTAAAAGTTTAAGTATTTTATTACTTGTTTTTGAATCCAGTGATCCTGTTGGTTCATCCGCCAAGATAATTGAAGGATCATTTGCAAGTGCACGGGCAATAGCAACCCTCTGCCTTTCACCACCAGACAGTTTGGATGGTTTTTGTAATGCTTTATCCTTAAGCCCAACCTGATCAAGCAAGCTCAAAGCCTTAGAACGCATTTCACTATTTGACAATTTAGATGTAAACATTGGAATTTCAATGTTTTCAACAACGGAAAGATTTGGAATCAGATTATGCAACTGAAATACAAATCCAATTTTTTGTGCTCTGAATTCATTCAATTTTTTATTGGATGTTAAATCATAACCTGCCACATTGATTGAACCTGAATCGGGCAAATCAAGTGCCCCAAGCATATTCAATAAAGTAGATTTTCCGGAACCTGAAGGTCCGATAATTGAAACGAATTCACCTTCCGTTATAGTTAAATCAATTCCATTTAAAGCTTTAATGTGGCCATTTTCATAAGATTTTACCAAATTATTAATTTCTACAACATTACTCATAATAACCACCTATTCATACCTCAATGCTTCAGTCGGAGGCAATTTAACCGCTTTGCTGGCAGGATATAATCCACCAATAATTCCTACAATAATAGCTATTACAAATGCCTGAACGAAAATGTCCGGAGTGAACACAGGATTTAAACCCATCATTGGGGCTAAAACCAGACATAAAACAACACCAACAACAGAACCAATAATTGCAGATACAATTGTGATAACCAGTGATTCGCCGACAATCATGGTTAATATTTTTCTATTTGACCAGCCCACTGCCTTTAAAACACCGATTTCACGAGTTCTTTCAAATACAGACATCAGCATCGTGTTGATAATTCCCAAACCACCAACAACAATAGCTAAAAGGGAAATACCCCATGATGAAGCCCTTAACATATTAAGCATGCTACCCATTTGTTCCATTTCCATCACTGATGAAATTGTAGTAATATTGTCACCATACATTGAATCTATTCTGTCCGCTACAGCCTGGGCATCCTCACCCTTATTGACCTTGACATAGATATTTGAAATGCTGTCTTCATCATCATTGATTTCAGCCACCTTTTTGATTGAAGTGAAAACTGCACCGGCCATATTTGAATCACCAGTTTCATAGATTCCAACAACATCAAAGTCCTCACCATCAACTTTTAAAGAATCTCCAACAGACAGGTTATTGTCATCAGCATAAATTTTACCTAAAATAACTTCTGATGCATTATCCTTGAATAGGCGTCCTTCAGTCATGGAAATGTCTGCCAGCTGCGTTCCATTCGGATCAATACCAATCAGCGTATTCATATAGTCATCCCCAACTGATGTTAAAATAACATAAATAGGATATGCCTCATCAACACCACTGACATTGGCTATCTTATCCGTCCAATTGGCATCAATCGTATTGGTACCATATGCAGAATCTCCAGTTTCCTTTCCAGATATTGAAAAGTCTGCACCTCCAGCATGAATAGTATCCTCAAAAGTTGATACCAAACCGTTTGTGATTCCACCAAGAGCAACAATGACTATTATTCCAATACAAATACCTACAATAGAAAGTATAGCACTGTTCTTTCTCCTGAATGGATTTTTAATAATAAACTTTAAAAATGACATAATAATTAATTATAATTTGAATATATAAATAACTTATTTAAACATGCATTAACATGCAAAAAATAGGGGATAAAATGCAACCTAAAGACATTCTAATTGAAAACATCGACAGTGTCCATACCACAGAAATGGGTGTTGGAAGAATTTCCAGAAATTTAGATATTGCCGAAGATGTTGTTGAATATTGCAAAACTAAAATTCTTAAAAGCGAGTCAAAAGTTGAGCGCAAAGGTAAAAATTACTATGTGGAAAATGATGATTGCATAATAACCGTTAATGCATCAAGTTATACCATAATAACGGCACATAAAAAAAGTAAAAAAAAGTAGAGATTAGAAAATCTCTTTAAATTTAATCCATATCTTCGAATCTTTCTTCGAGTTTGGTCATTACACCAGGAAGGGAAGTATATTCCATTTCTTCAGCAGGTAATCTGTGAGGTTCGAATGGACCGTGTCTTCTGATGTAAGTTGCGATTTTAGCAGCTTGTTCACGAGTAGGATCAAATGCAGGGTCATCGAATAAGTCTACAGGACCTACTAATTCACCATTAGCTACTTGGAAACCTAAACCAACAACTCTAGGTGGTCCGTCAAATCTGATAGGATTTGCTTCTGCTTCAGATACAGGCATCATTGGACCATTGTGGGATCCTCTCATCCAACCACTTACCATGTGTGGGAATGCAAATGGATCTACACATTCACCGTTTGCAGGGAATCCGGATTGTGCTCTTACAACTGCTACTGGGTCGTCTTTACCAACGTATTCTCCAGCCATTAAGTTTAATCTTTCGGTACTTATTGCAGCTGCGATTTCACCGTTTTTCTTCCATACTCTTTTAATAACATATCTTCCTGTGGAACCGATTAATGCGAGTAAATCATACATTTCTTCAGGACAGTCTAAGATAACTTTTCTGTGTTCGATTACATCGAATACTTCGAATTTGAATCCATCGTGTAAACTTGGGTCAATTACAAGACCTGCAGTGTTAAATGGATCTGCGAACATTCTAAAGATAGGTAAGTTGAATGCGCCTGGTTCGGTTTTGTCACAGCAGAATACTAAAACAGGATCAGATGGTCTTTCTTCGAATTCCATTTCTGCTACACCAGGACCCATACCTTTGATGTTACCTGAGAAAGTGTCAGATAATAAGTCTTGACCTGCACCGTATAATTTTAATTCACGAGCTCTTTGGGTAGCTTTCATGAATGCATCATATGCGGTTTTGTGTACTTCTTCGTTTTCTTCCCCTTTGTCGTGAGTCATGATTAAATCTATGTCATCTCCACAACGGGAAACATAATAATCTTTTAAGATACCAGTTTCTAAAGCTTCGTTTAAAACTTCATCACAAATGTCCATTAATTCTGGGTGTGCAACACAGTGACCAGAAACACTTCCAATATCAGCTTTAATTACACTAACAGTTGTTTTCATTTTAAATACCTCAATAAAATTAAGTTTTTTTATAAACTTAAAAAATTAATTAAGCATATGATAATATTTTTGATTTGATTAGTATATAATTATTATGATTAATTTCTTATCAAAAAAAGGAATTTTAAAAAAAAAGAAAAAAGGAGTCTGTCCAATAAATAATTTTTTCTAATTTTTTATTTTTTTATTAATTTTTTATTATA
>JAFUBV010000222.1 GCA_017460025.1 Methanobrevibacter sp.
CAACTGTTAATGTGACCAGCAATGTTGATGGTAAATTCATTTTAAATGTTGCAAATCAAAAAATTAATGTTAATATAGTCAATGGATTTGCCAGCATTCAACTTCCTGTTTTATCTGGTGGAAAATATGATGTTGTTGTTATATTTAAAGGAAATGATAATTACAATTCATTCAATAATACGACTTCATTCAATGTTTTACCTGCAAAGAATAATTTTTCAATAGAATCTGATTCATACAATATTACTTATGGGGAATCTATAATATTAACTCCTGTACTTCCATTTGATGCAAAAGGAAATATTACTTTCACTGATGATAACTCAAATGTTTTGGGGGTTATTTCCACAGATGAAACATTAGAAATTGACTCATTAAATGCAGGCAATATTACTATAATTGGATTTTATTCAGGTGACGGTACTTATAATGCCGAAAAAGCAGAAATTAATGTATTGGTAAATCCGGCTTCAATTAATTTAGATTTATCCGTATTTAATGTAACTTATCCTGAAAAAACCAATGTCCAATTAAAGTCTTCTGTTGATGCTGTATATTCAGTTAAAATCGGAGATAAATCATATAATATTTCTGTTAAAAATGGTGAAGGTAATATTGATTTATATCTGGATAGTGGTTCTTATATGGCTGTTGTTGATGTAACTATGGATAATTATAATCTCCTGTCCATTAATAAGGAATTTAAAGTAGATAGGCAAGATTCAGTTCTTATGATTTCTGGTTTAAAAGATAAAATAGAATTTAATGAAACATTACATCTGGAATCTAATTTGGATAATACAGTATTCATTTTTGATGATGGAAGCAATATAACCGCAAAATCTGCTGATTACACTCCTAAAACAAGTGGAAATCATAGTATTGTGATAATGTATCCTGGTGATAAAAACCACAGTCCGATTAATCAAACATATGTTGTCAATGTTTTGGATGAACCAAGTTTTGTCATTGAAGCATTAGACGTTGAAAAATACTATGGCGGGTCTGAAAGATTTGTTGTAAGCATTAAAGATAATAATAACAATGGCATTAACAATCAATCTGTTAAAATAAATATTAACGGAGTTGAATATACAAGAGTTACCAGTAACGGATCAGCTTCTATTGCTTTGAATTTAAATAGTGGATTTTATAATGTGACAGTCAGTGTCAATGATACTCAAATCATATCAGGAGTCACGATAAAGGCCACTGTTAATGGAAGTAATGTTGTTAAAGTTTTCAGAAACGCTACTCAGTATTATGCCACATTCCGCAACAGTCATGGTGATTACTTGGATGAAGGAACTATGGTCAGATTCAATATTAATGGAGTGATGTATGACCGTCAGGTATGTGTGAATGGATTAGCAAAACTCAACATTAATCTTGATCAGGGCACTTATATTATCACTGCAACTAATTTAAACACAGGTGAAATGGCTTCTAACATTATCACGGTTATTCCAAGAATTGTAGAAAACTATGATATCACCAAATACTTCA
>JAFUBV010000223.1 GCA_017460025.1 Methanobrevibacter sp.
AAAAAGTAAATAACCACTATGTCCTACCATTCTGGTTTTAGGTCGGGTCCCCTGCTGCCTTACCTCAAGACCACGTTCCAAAGTTTCCAAAATTTCAATATCATAAAAGTTGAGCTTTTTGGCAACCTTGTATGAAACTTCAGCCTGATCAATGTATGGAGCATATACAACCAGCCAACCGCCAAGATTTAATGATTCATAAACATCTTCAAAGATTTCATAAGGCTTTGGAAGGTCTAAAAAAACCAAATCAATATTATCTTCGTCTATTCCTTCCTTGATGTTTTTGTTTTTTACTTCAATATTTGTTATTCCAAAGGTTTCTATATTTTTCTGAGCAACCTGTGAGAAGTCTTCTCGAATTTCATATGTATAAACATGCCCTGTTTCACCTACAACATTACCGAAGTGCAGTGCAATAGCACCAGCACCAGTTCCAGCATCAACAACTCTGGAACCGGCACCTAAACCAGTGTAAGCTAAAACAGTTCCAATATCCTTTTTGATTAATATGGAACATCGTCTATCCATTAAATCAATGAAATCATTAACATTAGGTTTAACAATTTTAAATGAATGGTCAAGATGACTTTTTACTTCATCACCAATTTCTGCATTTGACAAAACCTCGGCAGATACAATTCCCAAATCACTTTGAAATTCCTGGCCTTCTTTTAAAATATACTTCTTACCACGTTCATCTAAAATCATTTTCATTTTTTTCACCTATTCAAGTTCAGACAATCTTTTAACTCTTTTTAATGAATCCGGATGTGTTGACATTAATTCCATTAATTTATTGGTAGTAGATACTTTGATTTGTGAGTTAGCCAATTTTCTTAACTCATCATCACTGATAGATCCATCTCCATCGAAGTCAATTTGTCTGAAATCATTAATATCATTTCTTGCATTATTAATATCATTGACAAAGAATGCTCTGTTTGTATTTAAATCTTTAATAGTTTGTTCATTGGTTCTGGCCGCACCATAAGATAATTTATATAAAGCTGACACTAATGCAGCAGGCCTGTTTCCAAATTCAACTGATGCCTCATCAGCATAGTATTCACGGGTTCTGGAAATGAACAGCACCAAAAGCTGACCGATTAAATAAAATAAATAACCTAAAATACCTATAATGAATCCTCCACCATTTTCATTTCTTGAAAACATGAAAGATAATGCAATATAATAACAAATCATAGGTATTACACTAACAGCAGCAGTAACCATCATGTCATTATGCTTAATATGGCCCATTTCATGGCCTAAAACTGCCCTTAGCTCATCACGATTAAGTAATCCTAAAATAGGCCTTGTTATAGCTATATGACCGCTTCTAGATGATCTTCCATAAGCAAATGCGTTTGGAATATTTATTTCTGAGATACAAACTTCCGGTTTTGGAACTCCTGCAGCTTGAGCCAATTCTTCCACCATTTGATGGATGTTTGGGGCTTCTGCTTCACTTAAAGGCCTTACATTCATTGAGCGTTTAACAAGTGAAGGGCCAAACCAATACTGTAAGAACACAATTACTAAACTAGCAATCATGAAAAAGCTCCATGAACTAATTCCAAGATACCATCCAGCAAGCATTACAAGGAAATAAACGATTGTAAACATTATAATCATTGTAAGCCACATTCTCAATTTAAGTTTCCATGTGCCTCTCATAATTTATCACCTTTACTTAATTATTTTATATTACTATTTAAAAATTTAATGGAAAAAATATTACTTTTCACACACTACCACAAATTAATTATTAATTGACAAACATATATTTTAACATTACAAAACAGGTGATTTAATGAGTGGACCTTGGGTAGAAAAATATAGACCACAAAGCCTAGATGATATTGTAGGCCAAGAACATATTATAAATAGACTTAAAAAGTATGTTGGCGAAGAAAGCATGCCAAATTTAATGTTTACAGGACCTGCTGGTGTTGGAAAAACCACAACTGCACTGGCATTAGTTAAATCAATTCTCGGTGAATACTGGAGGCAAAACTTTTTGGAATTGAATGCTTCAGATGCAAGGGGAATTGATACAGTAAGAAATGACATTAAAAACTTCTGTAGATTAAAACCTGTTGGAGCCCCATTTAGAATAATATTTCTGGATGAAGTTGACAATATGACAAAGGATGCTCAGCATGCTTTAAGACGTGAAATGGAAATGTATACAAAAACTGCTTCATTCATATTATCCTGTAATTATTCATCAAAAATCATTGATCCGATTCAATCAAGATGTGCAATATTCAGATTTGCTCCCCTTAAAGGAGAAGAAGTTATCGAAAGATTGAAGTACATCTGTAATGAAGAAAGCTTCGATTATGATGAAAAAGGTATTGAAACAATAGTTTATTATGCAGAAGGAGATATGCGTAAGGCAGTTAACATCCTGCAGGCAACAGCTTCTGAAGGAGAACACATAACGGAAGACAGTGTTTATGATGTTGTTTCAAAATCAAAGCCTCAGGATATTTCTGACATGATTACCAAAGCACTGACTGGAGACTTTATGGGTTCAAGAAAATTATTACATGAAACTATGGTCTTGCAGGGAACCAGTGGAGAGGACATGGTTTCTCAAATATATCAGGAAGTATCCAGAAGAGTTCTAGATGGAAAAATGGATCCTGACTTTTATATTGATGTTATTGAAGCAATAGCTAACTGTGACTTTAGAATAAGAGAAGGCTCTAATCCAAGAATACAGCTTGAAGCCCTTTTAACTAAATTCTTATAGTAAGGTATTCGAATGTTATGGACTGATAAATACCGACCAAAAACCCTAAAAGAGATATTAGGTAACAATAAGGAAAAAAAGATAATTCAGGATTGGGTTAACAATTGGAAAGCAGGCAATCCTCAACAGCCCCTGCTTTTAGTTGGACCTCCTGGAATTGGAAAGACAACATTTGCACAGGCAATTGCTAAGGAATTTTCCGAGTATATTGAGCTGAATGCGAGTGACAAACGTTCACAGGATGTAATTAAAAGCACGATTGGTGAGTCATCATCATCAAGGTCACTTTTCGGAGACGATTATAAACTAATCATAATGGACGAAGTTGATGGTATTCACGGAACCAATGACCGTGGCGGCGTTAGAGCTATTGGAGAAATTATAAAAACTTCAAAACATCCTTTAATTTTAATAGCCAATGATTTTTACTCCAAAAGACTTCAATCAATAAAGCCAAAATGCCAAGTCATCAAAATGGCTAAAATCAGAGGCCCGACAATCAATAAGATGCTTAAAAATATTGCTGAAAAAGAAGGCGTTGAATATGATAAGGAAGCTCTTAAGGAATTATCCAAAAAGGCAAACGGAGATATCCGTTCTGCAATCAATACTTTTCAGGCAATTGCCGACACTTCACATGAGCTGACAATGGAAGATGTTGAAACCGTCACTACAAAAGACGACAGATCAACCATTATTGACGGAGTAATGGCAACATTGAAAAGCAAAAACCCAAGACATGTTAAGGATGCATTGAGGGTTGATGAAGACCCTACACTTGTAATGGAATATATTGCTGAAAATGTCGCCCGAGAATACACCAATAAAAATGAACTTAAAAAAGCATATGAAAACTTATCCAATGCAGACTTATACTTTGGAAGAGCTCAAAGAACAAGAAACTATGGATATTGGAAATATGCTACTGATTTTATGGGCATTGGTGTGAGTTCTTCAAAAAGAGAAACCTATAAGAAGTTTACCCCAATCAGAGGCCCCACAGTATTCACGTTAATGGGCCGTAATCGTGGGAAAAGAAACTTGCGTGATGGCATAGCGGAAAAAATGTCTGAAAAAATGCACATTTCAAACACCGTTGCAATTTCAATGTTTCCTTATTTGGAAATAATGTTTCAAAATGATGAACTTGCCTGGGAAATTTCAGATTTCCTTGATTTAGACAAAGACGAAATTAAACGCTTCAGAAAAAAAGTCATTCCAAAATCAGTCATTAAAAAAATGGAGAAACAGAAAGAGGAAATGCGTATAGAAGAGCGTGACAGACGTGCAGAAGAGCTTCAAAATCAGATGTTTGCAGGAATCCCTCAAGAGATAGAAGAAGAACCTGTAAGAGATGAGCAAGAATTAATTTCTCCAGAACCTGAAACAGAAGAATCAGCTATTGAAGAGGAAGAATTAATTTCTCCTGAAGAAGAAAGTGAGGAATTAATGATTGAAGAAATGGTTGAAGAAGAAGTTGAAAAAAAACCAAAAGAGAAGAAGAATAAACAAGCATCTTTATTCGACTTCTAATTTTTTTATTTTTATAAAAATAAACCATCAAAGGTGAATTAACCATGACTATTGAAAAAATTAAAAATGAATATACAATACATAAATTAGATGAAAAAA
>JAFUBV010000224.1 GCA_017460025.1 Methanobrevibacter sp.
CTTCCCAGTATAAAGCACCACCATCATCACCAGCAGTGTTATTGGTAAAAGTAGAATTTTTTAGATTAACCCAATCACCTTCAACATAAATCACCCCACCATCAAGTGAAGCTTTGTTGAAATTAAAATTAGATGAGGAAATATTGATCAAATTAGCATTTAGATAAATAGCTCCCCCATTTAAAGCACTATTATTAATGAAAGTTGAACCAATTATACTTGAACTTGAGGTTATAGCAGAAGTATTGGCAGAAGAAATGTATATTGCACCACCATTTAAAGCAGAATTGTTAATAAATGTTGATCCAATAATTTCAACACATTCACTGGAAGTTAAAGTAATTGCAGAACCGTTAGTACCATTAGCGTTTTTAAATACAATATTTTTCAATATTACATGAGAATTATTTGTAATATTGAATATTGACACGATGTTTGCACCATCAATAGCATATCCATCTCCATCAATAGTAATATTCTTATTAATTTTAATGCCCTCACTAAATACAACATCACTATCTGAGTATGTGTAATTTTTATCTAGTTTTAAAGAAGCATTATCCGATGTATTCTGGATCAAATAATCCAATTGCGTAAATGAATCTGAATTATCCCCCAAAATATCATTTTGAGTATCTGACGCTTGTAAAGCTGGCGAATCATCATCTATAGAAGTTGAAATCTGTGGATTTTCAACATCTTCAACCGCAAATGAAAACGATATTGTAGATATAAACACCAGGCACAAGCAAATGATAATAATTACATTATTTTTTTTCATATGCTATAACCTTTTTATTCTATTGTATATCCTGTGCATTAAATGAAAAAACTACTCTATTGAAGTTAATTTATGTTAAGCAAATATAAATGTTTTTCTTTTAAAAAAAATACGGTGAATTTAAATTATTTTCAGAAAATATTGTGAAAAGTTAAACAAAATATTAAAAAATATTTATTGATTGAACAATATCTATAAAAATATATAAAAAATAAAAAATGTTTAAAAAAATGGTGAAACAAATAAATAAAACATTAATTATACAATATAATTATAAACAAAATAAAATTATTAAAATAGAAACTGAAAAATTAATGGTTAAACAAGTAAAATAGTAATAAAAATAAAGATTAATATTTAAAAAAATATAAAATATTTAATTTGAAAAAATAAACAAAAATAAACAAAAAGAATAAACATTAATACAATTAAAAATTTCTTAGTAGAAAAAGAAAAAATCTATTGTAGAAAATATAATCATCACTCAAAATGAATAAGATTTTCTACATCATCATAAACAACATCAAGTCCACACATTGAAGGAACATAATTAGCTGCTTTTGCTGAATTGACACCAATTACTTCAAAGCCCATATCCTCGATAGGAGCGACAACCATACAAGTGTCACATACCACATTACCGCCAGCGGCTTCAATTATTTGAGTGTAACCCATCCTGTCAGCTGTTGCTTTAACAGATACAGATGTACAAATCCATAATTTATTCTTAATAGTTTTGCCTTCAACAATATTAGCAACATTTTTTATCTCTTCAAGTGAAGCATGAGGACAACCCAAACAAATCAAATCAGGTTCACGATCCGTTGTGGTTAATTTTTGGCGTGTTTCTAAAATTTCTTTATCGCCAACAAACATATAATCTTCGACATCTTCTTTTCCTGCATTATTCCATTCTGGAGTTACATTTTCCATATGATATAATGCTACAGAACCAGAAGAAGCAAGAGCCGCACCTAAAGTTTTTAAATCATTGTTATTCGGAGTATTCTTAACAGTAAAATATGGAACTCCGCCACCAACAATTTTTCCAACAATATAACCTAATGCACCCCAATCGGCACCGGACAATTCATCGCTTACATTAACAATCAAATTTGCTTTGCGATTTTCATCCAAATGGAATCCGTAAAGAGGAGTCTTACCAACGATAGCTGCTGCAAGTGCTGCCGGTCCTCCTTCACGATTAGTGCGTGCACCGATAACAGAATTAACATAAGCCACAGCAGATGATTCAGACCATGAAACATGATCTCTAAATCTAGGAACATTTCCTACAAGATAAGGTGTACATGTACATGTTTTAGAAATACCTAGCTTTCCATATGCATCAACTATTTGATTTTGCTTAATTGAAAACTCTTCAGGAAAACCCAATTCCTTCCAATTGTCCAAATCAGTTCCAGGAGGATTGAGTGAAGCATTGATTCCTGAGTAAGTGAATTCCTCACTAGCCAAATCTTCAAGATATTCCAGACCTGCCTGACCTATTGTTTTATAAGAAACTCCAGATACTTGTGCAGAAGTAATATCAACTAATTTAGAGGCCCCATATATGTCGCCTAAAGCCACTAAAATATCCATACTTTTACGGATAGTTTCTCCAAACTCTCCGTCACACATTTGCTCTTCTTTTTTTGTTAAAAACATATTAATCATTATTTAATTGATATTCAATCATTTCATCAAATATATGAAGGAAATTATCTTTACTTTCATAAGGTATCATAGCTCCTGCAGCAATATCGTGGCCTCCCCCTTGTCCACCGAAATTGTTAGAGCTATCACGTAAAGCCTTTCCTAAGTCAACTCCACGATTAACCATGTCACGTGTAGTTCTTCCTGAAATTTTAATATCTTTATGAAGTCTTGATAATCCGAGTACCGGTTTTGAATTATCAATCAAACCAACAGACAATCCAATACTTGCAATAGTACCCATAACAGATTTTAAAACTTTATCCTCACTATATAGATATTGTGATGATTCTAATTGAACAGCACCTTCACGTTTAATCCATTCGAGACCTTTAACTATTTGGTCACGATATTTACGTTGAAATTCTGTAGCAGATGACAATGCTTTTTCCCTCTCACCCAGTGCAATGCTTAAACCTAAACCATATTTTTTATTTTTTCCGCATGCATCAAGAATATATGCATATTCCTCTATATCCCTAAGCATTGGAATTTCTTTTGGAATCAAATAGCAATCACCGAATATGTCAGGATTAATTTTAATTAATTCAGCGGTGAGAACATCTTTTTCTTCATCAGCCAAATCACTGAATTTGATTCCATATGACAATCCGATTTTTTCTAAAAATGCAGTAGCACCTTCCAAGTCTCCACTAATACCAGGTAAAGGTGGTGTGAATGTATAAGCAAGAGATTTGAATAATGGTTCGGATGCTTTTGAAACTATTTTTAAATCTTCATTAATTTCCAAATTAGTATCTTTAGCATCATCCAAAATTAATTTATTAACACCATTAAATCCATCTTGACCTTGCATATCACCAAAAGCACCGATAAGTGCAAAATAAGCCAAATGTTTTTTATCCAGATCACGGACACATAAATAAGCGGATCCCGCACCGGATAAATCTTTACTACCATCAATTTCAAATAAATGAGGGTTAACATGAACTAAATTACTGTCTGCTTCAGTTCCATCAACCTGATGGTGGTCAGCTATAATAACATCACTTTTAAATGAATTCAATTCACTTACAAATGCACTTCCCATATCAGAAAAGATGAATAAATCATGTTGCTCATGACGGAGCTGATTTATTACATCCTCTTTAAGACGTGGCACTATAGTAGTGTGAAATTGAACATTTTCCTCTTTTAAAGCATTAGCTATCACAGCTGCTGCTGACAATCCGTCAGCATCATTGTGTGAAATTATGCGAATAATTTCATCATTTTCAATATGCTCTTTAAGCATATTGGTAGCTTCAGTAGCCCTATTTAACAAGGAGTGCTGCTTGTTGTGGATTATATCTCCAACCTTCTGGTAATTCGCCTTCACTTACATAATATGAAGCTAATTTTCTGATTCTTGATTCAATAATAGTTAAACCTCTTTTGGAGTGTAAATCTTTTGGATTTTCTTCCAAGTGGTCTCTGATGTTAACAGCTCTTCTGATTAAGTTCATTAAATCTTCAGGATAGTCTCCAGCTTGATTATTTCTTTTTAAGATTTCAGTAATTCTTTCGCCAGTCACATCTTTAACTTTAGGAATTCCGTATTGGTCTCTTAAGATAATACCGATTTCGGAAGTACTTTTACCTTCTCTGTTGAATTTTAAAATCATCTCTTCAATTTCTTCGTTACTATAAGTTACCCATTCTGGTCTTGCCATAAATAACACCTATTTTATAAATATATTAATCTTGAGTAGAATACCACTCGATAAATTTTTTTAATGAATTTTTTCTATGTGAAAATTGGTTTTTCTCATCAGTTGTCAATTCACCAAAGGTCTTACCCTCACTAGGGACATAAAATATAGGATCAAAAGCAAATCCCAAATCACCTTTTTCTTCAACTGATATTTCTCCTTCGACCTTGCCTAAAAAAGTCTTGGGCTCAGAATTGGGGGCGCAGTACCCAATAACTGACCTGAATTCGGCATAACGGTCAGAAACATTATTTAAAAGCTTTAAAACTCCCTGATTTCCTAAAGTATCTTGTACATAATGTGAATAAGTTCCAGGAAATCCATTTAAAGCCCTAATGAATAAACCAGCATCTTCAACAATCACAGGTCTATTAAGCTTATGACTAGCATATTTTGCACCAAACATAGCTACTTCCTCAAGAGTTCCCTGAGGTTCCATGTAACCTAAGTCAATATGCTCAAGTTTGATGTCATAATCTTTGAAAATATTCTCTGCTTCTATAACTTTATGTTCGTTACCAGTAATAAATGTTATCATAAAAATAGTTTTGATTAAAATTTTTTATATAATTATCTGAAAAAAATAGAAAAAGAAGAGGCTTTAAAAACCTCTTATGCGTTTACTTTTACAGTGTTTCCTATAACTGCGTCGTTATATTTGGAGGTTATGATGTATTCGCCAGGTAATAAATTAATATTTAATTTAGCATTACCTTGGCTGTCTGTTGTTCTGTAATACATTACTCCGTTGATGTTGAACTCGATTTTTTGGTTTGCATACGGTTTTCCCTGTCCGTCAACCAGGTTGGCGACGAATTGATCTTTTGTTCCGTATGTTTTAGTCAAGTCCTGTGCAGTTAGGGTTGGAAGGACTTTGATATTGTTGGATACCATGAATCCTTTATATTCGGCTGTGATTACATAATCACCAGGCTGCAGGTTAATGTTTAACTGTGC
>JAFUBV010000225.1 GCA_017460025.1 Methanobrevibacter sp.
AGAACAGGCCTGTGGGAATCACAAAAGGAAATGGGAAATCTTTCCCCTGAAATATTTTTAAGATATGAAAGGCTTGCCCAAAACCATGTGGGATTAATCACAACAGAACTGATTTCAATTTATCCTCATGACCGCTTCAGTGATTATTCACATTCAATTAACAGTACTGCATTCATTAAGGAATTCGGGTATCTCACAAGCATAGTGCACCAGTATGACATTCCTATTCTTGCCCAGCTGGGTTTTGTAAACTGCAATGTAAACGGACGACAAAACATTAGCGTAAATGATTTGACTATTGAAGATATCAGACAGATCCAGTCAGATTATATTGTTGCTGCCAAAAAGGCATCATTTGCGGATTTCGATGGAATCCAGATTAATATGGGAAACAACTACTTTTTTGCTAAAGTAATTGATCCGAGTGAAAACAAAAGAAAGGATGAGTATGGAGGAGATACTTTCAAAAGGGCGAAAATGATTCTTGAGCTGATTAAAGTGCTTAAAGACACCACAGATTTGCATATCAGCTGCCGTATCAATGCAAACGGAGAGGAAAGTTTAAAGATTGCTCAACTTCTTGAAAAGGTAGGTGCCGACAGCATTCAGATTACAAAGCCGTCATCTCCCCAGTACTTTACAAAAGGTTCTGAAAACAAAAATCTGTTATTTGACATAACCGACAGGATTGCATCCGAAGTCAATATTCCTGTAATTTTAGGTGGAGGCCTTTCTGATATGGCATCAATCAATGAGCTTATAAACAGCACAAACATTGATTTTGTATCCATGCAGCGTCCATTTGTCTACAATCCTACATTTTTAAGTGAATGGAAGGACGGCCGTGAAGTTGAATCATTATGCAGAACCTGCAATAACTGCTACTGGAAAAAAACAAGCACATGTCATATAGTGCATGATGATGAGTGAATCGCATCATTATAAAAACAATAAGATACATATATATCATTGGTGTTAATAAAATGGGTCTATTTTCCAAAACTCCTGAAGAAAGAAAACTTAAGGAACTGACTGGTGGCTTTCTGCTGACTGAAAGATATATGAAAACATTGGAAAGCTACGGCGTTTCAAGAAACATGGGATATTTCATTCAAAATACAGTAAAAGAGGAAATCAAAAGATCAAAACTTCAGGTCGATGAAATAGAGCCCAGACTGATTTTTCTGATTAAGCAGTTTGCAACCATAAACTGTCAGGAAGTCTCCAGTGAAACAAAAAGCATTTCCAGCACATCTGAGGAACGCACCATGAAATTTCTGATTAACCAGAGCCATAACATGATTGACTGTCCGAATTGTGACGGGAAATATCTGAAAAATGATGCATATTGTCATGAATGCGGATTCAAGTTAAAATAAGTTTATTTGTTGTTTGTGATGTATCCTTGTTCAAATACCTTAAATATTTCTTCGCTGTTTACATCCTCGCCAGCTATTGTAATTCCTGACATTAAAATAACATGCATATGATTAAGCTTTTCATCGGTTGTGAAAGTTTCGCTGCTTTCAAGAAGAATTGCATCATAATCAGGAGATTTAACATAATCCTTCTTAAATACATCCTTGATTTCATTTCTGATTTGCAGGGTTACAAAGCCTTCAAGAATACGGATAATGTCATCAGCAATTGAATTACCTAATTTTAAAGCGAAATAAATTATTTCAGAGTCCTTTTCCAAATCAAAACTTTCCACAATAAGATTATTAAATGATCCGTAGTTCTGATATCCGTATGGAATGAACCTGCCCTCAACTGTATGGGCGCAATATTCATTGGCCAAAACCAGAACAGGATTGATTCCTAAGGTGAATGAAACGTAAGCTTCCAATGCATCGCTTTTTTCAACTTCCCATATGTACATGAGCATCTGCTCGAAGATTTCATTGAAAAGATGGTGGGTCAGCTCATGAATCAGCGTGGATATTATATCGCAGTCATTCAATCTGTCGTCAATTTCAATATGGTTATATGAATAGCTTCCAAATTCCGCTCCCTTTGACTTATAGCTGACATCGGCATAGGACAGAGCCAGAAGTTTGATTTTTCCAAGTGTTGATCTGGTCTTAAACTCCTCTGACAAGTCGTCAAGGTAATCATGTGCCATTCTGGTGATGTTTTTAAGGATAATTGCATATTCCATTTCCGTGAGCGGATTTTCCTCAAGAACTTTAAGGTTTTCATCGGTAATGATTTCATTGAATGATTCGAGTTTGCCTATATCAAAATATTCGTCTTTCATTAATATGAAATCGCATTCACTGCAGTATATGTTTGATGATGAGTTTTCCTTTCCGCATTTTGAACAGAATACCATAATTAGATATATGTTTTGTGATGCTAAAAAAGTTTTTCATTGTATATTTCATCAATTCAACTGCTGAAAATTAGCCATCACTCACAGTAAAAGCAACAGAGATTAATGAAAACCTTATAGTTTCTGCTCAGATTATATTTAAATAATCATCCAATCTATATGGAAAAATTAAATCGGTAGATCAGTAGATATACATAAAAAAAGAATATAGGTTAAATAAACCTATAGTATCATTTGTGAAAATGTTGCCTCATCTGGTGCTGATAACATTATTGCTTTATTATTTTCGACATAGGTGAAGAAATATAATCCTTCAACTTCTTCACTTTTATCTAGATAACCTTTCTTTCCATCAATTGTTTTTTCAATGGAGTTAGGTTCCTTAAATATTTCCAAATTTAAATCTCCACCATTTTTAGCATACATTACAGTAACGCCGACCAAGTCAGCATTTTCATTGAAGTATGTACGGTCGCTGCTAATGATGCCGTCATCTTCAACATTATCTTCATGCACTGTCATGTCTTCACCGTAACCTGCAGGTATCAGGAAGGTGAATCCTTCGACTGTCACATTTGTATCTTGACTAAACGGAGTTATTCCCTGACTTTCTAAAAAAGCACTGGAAACAGCTGTTATGCAAGATGCAGCTACAATAAATATCAGACATATGTAAAATATCTTTTTTATATCCATTTTATCACCTCTTTAATTAAACAAATAATGTGATATATACTTTATATTTAATTTATAATAAACATATGCTTAAAAACATGTGACAATTTTACAAAATATTGAAAAAAAGTTTTAAATTATAATATCTTAAAAAAATAGAGGG
>JAFUBV010000226.1 GCA_017460025.1 Methanobrevibacter sp.
AAATAATAATAGAAAAAATCCACCTCAAAAAACTGAAGACAATGCAGTCATACTAGATTATCTTAGTTTAGGATATGTGCAATCTGACATGTCTAAGTTTAAAGGAAAAGCTATTGCTCAAGCTATTGGTACTGATTATTTCACTTTACTAGAATTAGCACCTAAAAAAGGTGTTGATTTAGAAATTCAAGACACAGTTTACATTGGAAAAGGTAAAAGAGATAAAATCTACAGAGTTCTTGGAAAATTAGACTTCGAAAATTTAACTGCTACTAGTAGAATAGAACTAGAATATGCAATTAAAGACATTGTGGCAGCCAGAGAAGAGGAATTCGTAGACTTTTTCAATACTGCAGGTCCAGTTAACACAAGATTACACAAATTGGAATTAATTCCAGGAATTGGTAAAAAATACATGTGGGAAATCATCGAAGAACGTAAGAAAAAAGAGTTTGAAAGCTTTGAAGATATATCCAAAAGGGTTCCTGCATTATCAGATCCTGTCGGAATGATTGTTAATCGTGTAAAACAAGAACTGGACACAACAACTGTTAAGAAAGGTAAACAAAAATATTATTTATTTACCCCTATTCCTAGAAATAACAGGAATAAAAGATAAAAGTGATAACTTGAATAGTAAAGGTAGCGAATCCCTATCTAAAACAACAAAATCTATTCTATCCAAATATGGAATAAGATTAAATAAAAATCTTGGACAAAATTATCTGATTGATCAGAATAAACGAGATCAGATAATTAATTTTGCCAATATAACAAAAGAAGACACTGTTTTAGAAATAGGTTCCGGAATCGGTACACTTACAATAGAGTTAGCTAAACGAGCTAAAAAAGTAATAGCTATTGAACAAGATTCCAATATTTGTGAAATATTGAATCAGCGTTTAAAGAATGAAAAAATTGATAATGTAGAACTCATTAATGAAGATGCATTAAAAATTGAATTTCCAAAGTTCAATAAGATAGTATCCAATCTACCTTATCAAATATCATCACCCATTACATTTAAGTTTCTTGATTATGAATTTGACTTGGCCATTTTAATGTATCAGAAAGAATTTGCTTTAAGAATGAACGGTGAAGTTGGAAGTAAAAACTATTCAAGACTTGCGGCAATGCTATATTTTAAATGCGATGTTGAAAAACTAAGCGATGTCAGTTGCGAAAGCTTCATTCCAAAGCCTAAAGTCGACTCTATGGTTATCAGCTTAACCCCGAAAGAATCTGAATTGGATAATGAGGTTTTTGAAGCTTATTCCAAATTTACAAAAGCATTATTCCAGCATAGAAATAAAAAGATCAGGAATGCTTTAATCGATTCAAGACATATTGTGAGCAATCTGGATAAAAAGGAAATCAAGAAAAGATTGAATGCAATAGAGAATGAAAAGTTGCTTGAATATCTGACCAAAAGAGTTATTGTATTAACTCCGGAAGAAATTTTATTTATTTCAGAAGAACTTAACCCTATTTTTAATGATTAATATGGATTTTATAATTAATACTCATGAAAACGTATACATTCCGGCAGAAGACAGTTATCTGCTTGCTGAAAATTTGGAAATTGAAGCTGGAAAAAGTGTTTTGGAAATTGGTACAGGTTCAGGAATTGTTGCAATGTACGCATCAAAGTTAACAGACAAAGTTACTGCTACAGATATCAATTTTGATGCAATCACACTTGCTGAATCAAATTTTAAAGCCAATAATATTGAAAATATTGAATTGCTCTTCGGAAACCTGTTTGAACCTGTAAAAAATAGAAAGTTTGATGTAATTTTATTCAATACTCCATATCTACCTACCGAAGAAGGCGATGTTATAGATAGCAATTTAAATTATGCATTTGATGGTGGATTAAATGGAAGAAAAGTTATCGATCTTTTTTTAAATGAAGTGAAAAATCATTTAAATGATGGTGGAATTGTGCAGCTAATACAGTCTTCATTTTCAGACAATGATGAAACATTGAATATGCTGGATGAACTTGGTTTCATAGCAGAAATTGCAAAAAAAGAACACTATTTTTTTGAAGACATAGTGCTGATCAATGCATATCTCATCTAGATACCATGAATTCAAGACCACCACTAATGAAAAATCTGATTTGAAAATATTAAAAAAAAATAAGAAAATAAAATTTATCAAAAAGATAAATTTCATTGAATTTCAGCATCAAACACCAATGTTGCAGGTCCTTTCATAAATGCTCCAAGTTCGCCTTCTTTTTCATAGACTTCAAACTCCAAGTCTCCACCAGGCAAATGGAGAAGAACTTCATTATCAAAAAGACCCTGTTTAACACCGGAAAGTGCTGTTGATGTTGCACCTGTACCGCATGCAAGAGTAACTCCTGCACCACGTTCCCAGGTAATCATCTTACCTTCGTTTTTGCTTATAATCTCAACAAAGTGTACATTGATTTTTTCCGGGAAAACTTCATGTGCTTCAATAGCTGGACCATACTTATTAATGTCAATGGATTCAACATCATCAACGAATATGATAGCGTGAGGATTGCCTACGCTAACTGCTGTAACGTTAAATGTAGTGTCAAGAACTTCTAGCTCTCCGTCGATGAATTCTTCTTTATCGCTGGTCATTGGAATTTCAGGAGTTTTGAAAGTTGATGTACCCATATCCACTTTAAATAAAACAGGTTCATCATTTTCTAAGGTTATTTCTATGGTTTTGATTCCAGCTCTGGTTTCAACAGTCATTTTTTCTTGCTTTAAGATGCCTTTTCTGTAAACAAAATCTCCAAAGCATCTGATACCGTTACCACACATTTCAGCTTCGCTTCCATCTGGATTGAACATTCTGTATCCAATATCGGCGACTTCAGATGGTTCTACGAATAATACACCATCTCCGCCTACACCAAAGTTTCTGTGGCATAATATTCTGCATGCTTCCGCTTTATCGCTTTCAGGAATTACTTCCCCTTTGGATTCGTCTATAATAGGGAAGTCATTTCCAATTCCGTGCATTTTTGAAAATTTTAATCCTTTTAAATCAACCATGATACCACTTATTTTAAATGATCAGGAATAATTTGTTGAGCGTATAAATCTTCAAATGATTGTCTTTCACGTACAATTTCACAATTTCCATCAGTTACCAATACTTCTGATGTTAATGGTCTTGAATTGTAATTTGAAGACATTGTAAAACCATATGCTCCAGCGTTTAATATTCCTAAGATGTCTCCTTCTTCCACATCAGGCATAGGTCTGTCACGTGCAAATAAATCTCCTGATTCACAAACGTTACCTGCGATGTCTACTTCCTGAGTATTTGGAGCATCCATTTTGCTTGCATCAACAATATGGTGGTATGAATCATACATAGCTGGTCTGAGGAGTGTGTGGAAACCTGCATCTACACCGATGAATTTTCTGTAGCTTTGTTTTACGCTGTTGACAGTTACTAAAAGCACACTTGCATCTCCGACCAAATATCTTCCAGGCTCAAGATACATTGCAGGTGAGCCCATATCGTATTCATCTAATTTTTCTTTGAATAAACCGACATTAACTTCTGCGAATTTATCCAAATCAACGATATTTTCTTCAGGAGTGTAAGGAATACCTACTCCACCACCAAAATCAACGAATTCAAAGTCGATTCCAACATCCTCATGGACTTTACCTGCAATATCCATTGTGGATTCAATAGCTAATTTGAATGGTTCGGGGTCTAAAATACCTGAACCGATGTGGGAATGCATACCGATTGGGTTGAAACCTAAGTCTTTTGCTTGTTGATAAACTTCACTAGCTTCAGAGTCCATTATACCAAATTTACTCATGACTCCACCAGTGATACAGTGATCGTGGTGTCCTGCACCAACCATTGGGTTGACTCTGAATGAAATTTTAACTCCTTCAGGGTCAATGATTTTAGCCAATCTGGTGAGTGCTGAAACTGAATCAATGTTTAAAACTGCTCCTTCATCATGGACGAATTTTAACTCTTCATTAGTAATGTTATTTCCAGTGAAAAGAATTCTGCTACCATCAAAGCCTACTTTTTTAGCAGTGTAGACCTCACCAGGGGAAACCGCATCAATGCAGCATCCTTCACTTTCCAATATTTTCATTACAGCAAGGTTTGTATTAGCTTTACATGCATAAAATACTTTAAAATCAGCGTAGTATTTAGAAAATGCACTATAAAATCTGTTATAATTATCTCTAATTCTATTTTCATCAATAACATATGTTGGAGTTCCAAATTCTTCTGCAATATCTACTGCATCAGCCCCTCCAATATCTAAATGGTTTTTTTCATTGACTTTAATATTTAAATCCATAATATAAACTCCTAAAAAAAGTTTTATTATAAATATAGTTATGTATTAAATATTATTTAAAAGTAGTGAAGGAAGCCATTTTGCCAACAAATGAAAATGTTATTATATTTTGAAATTAAATCTAATATAAAGGTGAAAAAATGGAAAAACCCTACGGACTGACAATGAGAGGCATTGTGAAAAATAGTGAAGGCGAAATTTTAATTTTGAGAAGACACCCGAAATCAAAGACAAATCCTCACAGATGGGAATTGCCTGGCGGAAAAATAGAAAAATGCGAATATTTTGATGAAGCGCTTGTTCGTGAAATCAAAGAAGAAACCAATTTGGACGTAAAAGTTGGAGACTTTGGAGAAGCCGTACAGGACGATTATCCGCACAAAAGGACAGTTCAATTGATCATGTATGCAAAAGACATTTCCGGTGAAGTTAAAATTAGTGATGAGCATGATGACTGGAAGTGGGCCAACATTGAAGAGATCAAATCATTGGACATTACTTCTTCACTTGAAAAAATAATTGAAAAAATGAATGGAATATTGTGAATAATGAAAATAGATTATAGTATACTCTCTAAATATTCAGTGAGCTTTGGAATATCTTTTTTAATAGCATCCCAAACTAAATCCAACATAATTCCTTCATAATGATGAGTATGAATAACTCTCATACCAACAAAACCACTCCAATCAATAGAGTCGTGCTCATTAATGAATTCATCAGATAATCTATTGATATATTCTCCAATTTCTAAGATTTCTAAACCGCAAGCTGCTTGATAATGTTCATTATTCATATATTCAGTTTCATCATCCCAAAATAATCAACATGCCTTTGCATCCTATAGCAATGGTGAAGAAGGAATTCTAAATTTTTTCTATCTTTATTGTTCATAAAGAAGAATCTCCTCTTTTTGAATATTATTTAAAAACTCTTTGTTTGAAAAACCCGTTGTGATTAAATCAATTTTACAATGAAAAACATTTTCCAAATCATGTAATAAAGAAAAATATTGAATACCAACTAAATCTCCTTTATCGATTATAAAATCGATATCACTATCATTAGTAGCATTTTCTTTAGCATAAGAACCAAAAAGACTAATTTTAGCAACACCATATTCTTTAGCAATTGGAATAACAATTTTTCTAATTTCTTCAATTGTATAAATCATGAACATCACCTATACAATAATACTATATTTAACATTATAAATTTTATTAGTATATAAAATTTTAAATAAAAAGAATCAAAAATAGTGATTTTTATCTCAAAAAAAATGTAAACTTTAGAGTGTTTCATCTAAAGCTTTTACAAATTCATCTATTTCTTCTTTTTTAATAATTAATGGTGGAACTAATCTTAAAACGCTTCCTGCAGTACAGTTAATTAAGAATCCTTTTTCTCTAAGTTTATCAACATATTCTGCACCGGGAATTGTTAACTCAATACCTACCATCAATCCGCAGCCTCTCACTTCCTTAATGATATCATGCTTCTCTTGGAGTTTTTCTAATTCTTCTTTCAGGTATTGGCCAACTTCTTTTGAATTAGCTAGCAAGTCTTCTTCATATATAACATCCAAGACTGCATTAGCTGCTGCACAAACTAATGGTCCACCACCGAATGTGGTTCCATGATCTCCAGGTACAAATACACTGGCGACTTCTTCGGTTGCAAGGATTCCTCCCATAGGGACTCCTCCACCAATTGCCTTAGCCATTGTCATTATATCCGGTTTCACGTCAAATAATTCATGAGCAAATAAGCTGCCGCATCTTCCAAAACCTGTTTGTACCTCATCAACAATGAAAACTATATTGTTTTCCTTACAGATTTTAGAGATTTCTTTAAGGTAGTTAATATCAGGGATGTTGACTCCACCTTCACCCTGGATAGGTTCAACAATGATAGCTGCAGTATTTTCAGTGATTGCTTCTTTAATGGCTTCAATATCATTGTATGGAACATTGATAAATCCATTAGGCAATATTGATTTGAACGGTTCATGATAATGTTCATGACCTGTTGCTGCAAGAGTCATTATTGTTCTTCCGTGGAAGGATTCAACAGTGGAGATAACTTCACTTTTTCCAGTATATTTAACAGCTAACTTAATAGCTCCCTCATTAGCTTCAGCACCGCTGTTTGCATAGAATATTCTGTCAAATCCTGTCAATTCAACTAATCTTTTAGCGTATATCAATGCAGGTTCGTTATAGTAGATGCTTGAAATATGTATGAGTTTTTCAGCCTGATTCTGAATAGCTTTTACAAGTTTTGGGTGATTGTGACCTAAAGCATTAACTGCAATACCTGCAAACATGTCTATATATTCTTTTCCATCAATATCTGTGACTTTTACACCATCCCCATGATCTAAAACAATTGGTTGTCTTGTAAAAGTGTTAATAAAATAATTATCTTCAATTTCTATAAGTTCCTTAGTATTCATATTAATCACTAATACTTTTATTAATAATGATATTTATATTATAATTATAAAAAAAGGTGATTAAATGAAAGTCGCAATAATTGAAACCGATAAAGGAGTAATTGAATTAGAATTATTCCCAAACGAAGCTCCAGGAACTGTAGCTAACTTTGAAAAATTAATAAAAGAAGGATTTTATGACGGATTAACATTCCACAGAGTAATTCCAAACTTCGTAATTCAAGGCGGATGCCCTATTGGAAACGGAACTGGCGGACCAGGTTACACCATCAAATGTGAAACCGAAGGAAACCCTCATAAACATGGAACCGGTGCTTTATCAATGGCACACGCAGGTAAAGATACTGGCGGAAGCCAATTCTTTATTACTCACTCACCACAACCTCACTTAGACGGAGTGCACACCGTATTTGGTCAAGTAATCAAAGGCCAAGATGTGGTTAATGCAATCCAGCAAGGAGACAAAATGAACAAATTACATGTTGAAGAAAGATAGTTTACTTAGCTATCTTCAACATTTAACCATCCATCATATTTTCAATTGCCTGCAATATCCTTTATTACTTCACCGGCAATTATTAATCCTGCAACAGAAGGTACGAAAGAAACGCTGCCTTTAATTTTATATTTTCTATCCTGATTTATTGGGCAATCATTTGTGTTTATTGGAAGCTCTTTGGAATAGACTACTTTTAACTTTTCTATATTTCTCTTTCTAAGGTCTTTTTTCATTATTCTGGCAAGCGGACATACGGAAGTATCATAAATATCGGCCACTTCGAACATTGTAGGGTCTAACTTGTTTCCCGTTCCCATAGAAGACATCACAGGAACATCAAGTTCATCACACCTACAGATGATTGCAATCTTTGCCATTATCGTGTCTACACAGTCAACGGCATATGACAAATCCTGTGTAATGATATCAATTTCACAATCGGCCATGTAAAATTCCCTGTATGTTTCAACATTTGCATTTGGATTAATATCCAAAATTCTTTCCTTCATCACGTCGACCTTGTATTTGCCAAGCGTTTTTTCCGTTGCAATCAATTGCCTGTTGATGTTGCTTTTATCCACTTTGTCGAAGTCAACCAGTATGAAATTGCCTATTCCGCCTCTGGCAAGACCTTCACAGACAAAAGAACCTACACCACCAAGACCGAAAATAGCTACCTTGGCATTTTTTAATTTTTCCATTCCTTCAGTTCCCATTATCATTTCTGGTCTTGAAAATTTCCCTTCCATATCCATTCACCAAAAAATTTAATTTAATTTAATTAATTATATAATAATTGAAATCAGAACAATAAAAACTTAATGCAGAATGTTTTTACCAAACAATCTTTTGAATGAGGGCTTTCATGATAATAGATACACACTGCCATATTTACACAAGTGAAATGGAAAACGCAGAGAAAATAATAAGTGAAGCTTATAAAAACAACATCCATTTAATATTGAATGGCACTGATCCTTCAAGCAATAAGGAAATATTGGAGTTAACAGACAAATACGATAATGTATATGCTGCTTTAGGATATTTCTACACTTATGCGGATGAAATAACCGATGAAGACATTGCATTACTGGACAGACAGCTCTGCAATGATAAGGTCGTGGCTGTAGGCGAGATAGGCCTTGATTATTATTATACAAAAGACAATAAGGACAAACAAAAAGAACTGTTTGAAAAAATGTTAAATCTTGCACAAAAACACCGTTTGCCGGTAATCGTGCATTCAAGAAAATCTATTCAGGACACTTATGACATGTTAAAAAAGCATGATGTGGTGGGATCCCTGCATTGCTATCAGGGTTCAGCCGAAATGGCACAGGAATTTATTAAATTAGGTTTTTATATAGGAATCGGAGGCCCTGTTACTTACAGCAGGAACAAGAAAATAAAAAAGGTTGTAAAAACAATAGATATCGACCACATGCTTGTAGAAACTGATTCTCCTTATTTGGCTCCGGAAGAAAAAAGGGAAGAGCAAAACACATCACTGAATTTAAAATACATTATTCAAAAAATAGCTGATGAGTTAGATATGAAAGAAGAAAAAGTTATAGAAATAACTACAGAAAATGCAAAGAAGTTATTTCAAATATAACTTTAACCAACATTTGACTTAATGCCAACCAAAGATGCCAGCACAGAAACCGCACACAACACCATACAAATCAAACATGTAACCTGACAGGAAGCCGTTAGCAGCGGGAAATATTGGCTAATCATCGGAACATCACCCATTATAAATGCAAACACCAGAGTTAACATTCCCATACTCATAGTTTGACCAATGACTCTCATTGTGGCAACGGATGCTGATGCTACAGAGGTGTCCTTTGGAGGAACGGAACTCATAATTGCATTGGTATTCGGGGAAGAAAATATTCCAAATCCCAATCCGTGAAATATCATCGCAACGACTAAAAAAATCAAAGATGACGATTCATTTAACATTGCAAGCATTCCAAGAGAGATTGCTCCGAAAAACATTCCTACCGCAGCCAGCTTCTGCGGATTGATTCTATCAGATAACCTTCCAGAAATCGGAGCCATAATGACCTGAATTAATGGTGCCACCAGAAGTATTAAACCTGCCATTTGGGAATCAAAACCACGTATGTACTGCAAATGATAATTGACAATAGTGGTTACAGCAAATGTTGCCAGATATGCACATAATGCAGCGAAATTAGCTGATGAAAATTTAGGATTTTTGAAAAATTTAACATCAAAAACAGGATATTTCTCCCTTAATTCAACTAAAACAAAAATTGAAAGGACAATAATACCTATTACAGTTAAAATAATTCCTATCATTTCATCCAATCTTGTAAATCCATAAATAAACAATAAAATACCTAATGAATAGACAATACAACCTTTCCAGTCGATAGGGACTTCACCCATCGTTATCCATTCTTTCTTAATTTGAGTAATCAGTAACACTAAAATCAATATTAAAAATGGAATTGAAGTCAGAAATATTGATTTCCATCCGAATTGGTAATTTAAAAATCCCCCTATTACTGGAGAAGTTGAAGTTGCAAGATAAACTCCCGTCACATTAATACCAATGGCCTTACCCCTATTTTGAGGTTTGAATGCTGATACAACCATTGCCATTGAGGCTACATTTAGAAATGAAACGCCTATACCCTGAACTAAACGACATAATAGGAACATTTCGGAATTGATAGAAAAAATAGCGACAGCAGAACTTAAAATGTAAATTACCGATCCGATAACCATTGACTTTTTAAGACCATACTTGGCAGACAGCTGTCCAGCAGGAATTGTAAAAATAGCTACCGCCAGGAAAAATAACATTGTAACCCAATTTTGAACAATATTGCTCATTGAAAACTCTTGGGCTAAACTAGGAACTGCCACCATAACCGCAGAGGACAAAAATACCGTGAAAAATGAAGTCAAAGTGGCAACAATCAAAACAATGTTTTCAAGTTTGAAATTCATAATATCCTATTATTTTGTGTGTTGAACCAATACAATATTAATGCCGTTCGGATCGATTACTCTTGCCATATATCCAACCTGTGTTTCAACAGGTTTCATTGCAATATTAGCTCCTTTTTCTTCCAAATCTTCAATTTCTTTGTGAATATCTTCAACGTCCATTCCAATTGAATAGAGGCCTGTTTCGAAAGCAGTATTCTCAATTAATTCCAAACCAGCAAAACCGTCCCCATCAAGCAGAGTTATTTTTCCTCCGGGAACATCGAAAACTTCATCAAGAGTGAAATCCAATGTTTCTGTATAAAATTTAACACTTTCTTCCATATCATCAACAATCATTGTAGCATATCTAATTTTCATGAAAGATAGTATATAAAAAAGAGTATATAATTGTTATTTTAACTTCGCCATTAAACCGGATTTTCGAGCATAATGAAACATGTATAATTGAACATATCCCGCATAGTCACCGAATTCATCCATTCCAAATTCCCTGACTTTTTCAACTTTAATATCTTTTCCATCAAAATATAAATGGGAAACGATACGTTTAATCCATACATCACTTGGAAAAGCCTGTCTAAATCCAAATCCGTAAAGTAAAATGCAGTCGGCAACTTTCGGACCCACACCAGGAACTTTTAAAATATTTTCAAATGCCTCGTCATAAGACATTTCTGATATCTCCGAAAGGTCCATTTCAAGTGAAAAAATTTCGCTTGCTTTTCTCATATATGGTGCCCTGTATCCAACACCACAAGCCTTTAAATTGTTATTTTTTAAAACATTTTCTTTTGAAAATTCTTCATCATCATCAAGATAAATTTCTTTTAATAAATTTGCATCAGGGAATGAATAAAAATTATTGAAATTACGACACCATTTATTTTTCATATCGCTTATTGAATTGTCCATCGCTTAATTGAGTTATTGGCAGAACAAATTGATGATATAATACATTCAAAAGGATCTTTAGCCTGAAATAGTCTTAAACCATTGCAGAACTTTGACATGTCCTTAAGCTCATCATAGCTATCCAGATAGTTGTAAAACCTATCTAAATCAAAGTCCAAATCATAGATTTTTTTAACATTTTCAACGGCTAACTTTTCAGATATATTTCCAGTGTAAGTAAAATCAATATTCACGCCAGACTGCTTTACACTGAAAATAGAAGGTTCGCCGTTTATACAAACCAAATCAGAATAAGAATCACCCACATTTATCCATGGAGGCTGTGATGTCTGGCCTGAAATCTGAGTTAATTCCAAATCAATGGGAGCTTCAATAATCATAATCTGACAGCCACATTATTCTCTTTCAAGTATTGCTTAACTTCACCAATTGAATATTGGTTAAAATGAAAAATACTGGCTGCAAGAGCCGCACTGACATCAGTTTTTTCAAAGACATCCAAAATATCTTTTGGTTCTCCAACACCACCGCTTGCAATGACCGGGATATCAACCGCATCATTAATAGCCTTGTTAAGCTCGATATCATATCCTGCTTGAGTTCCATCGCCGTCCATACTTGTTAAAAGGATTTCACCAGCACCAAGATCCTGACATCTGCATGCCCATTCTATTGCATCAATGCCTGTGAATTCCCTTCCGCCATAAATACTGCAATCAAACCAGCAGTAACCTTTTTCAGTTTCTATGACATTTTTATCTTTGGCATCGTCAGGATGGGAAACATATCTTCTTTTTGCATCGATACCGATTACGACAGCTTGAGATCCGACAACTTTTGAAGCCTGGGTTAATAATTCAGGATTTTTAATGGCCGCAGTGTTAGTTGAACATTTATCTGCTCCGGCCTTTAACATTTTAATATAATCGTCAACTTTCCTTATTCCTCCGCCGACGCAAATTGGCATGAATACATTTTCAGTCAGCCTGTCGATAACATCAGCCATGGTTGCGCGCCTTTCATGAGAAGCTGTAATGTCAAGTACGACAACTTCATCAGCTCCTTCTTCATAATAACGGGTTGCAAGTTCAACAGGATTTCCTGCATATTTGATTTCTTTAAATTCCACACCTTTTACAACACGTCCTTCAGGAACCTGTAAATCACAATCTAAACAAGGAATAATTCTTTTAGTTAACATAATATCAAATATAAAAAAAGTAGTTATTGTTTTTAAAAAACAATAAAATTAAGCTGAATATCTTAAAACAAAACAGAATATAGCTAAAATAACTGTTAAAATTAATACATGCTCAGGAGAAAGTTTTGGACCTACACTTTCTTCATCAAAGTACCTTACTAAACCTGCACCGGTTTGAGGCATACTAATCTTATTATCTTTTTTTGCCATAATAATCTCCTTTTCAATTAATTAATAAAAATAACTGATAATAATTATTTCATTCATAGTATATAATATTTGTTAAAAATTCAATGATTATGAAAAAATTCATATTTTTTCTTTTTTAATTACTTTAATTTCACTTATTCTTGTATCAGGATATTGTCCGTCCTCATCTTTTTCAACGGCCTTCACCATATCCCATATAGTTAAAAGACCAACACTGACTCCAGTAATGGCTTCCATTTCAACACCAGTTTTTCCTAAAGTGTTAACTGCACATTTACAAGTAATGAACGTTGGATTAACGTCGAAATCTATTTCAATTCCAGTTAAACTTAAAGGATGGCATAAAGGAATTATAGATGAAGTATTTTTAACGGCCTGAATTCCGGCAATTTGAGCAGTTGTTAAAACGTTTCCTTTTTTAATCTCTTCTGCCTGGATCATTTTGATTGTATTTTCATCAAGAAATATTTTCCCGGAAGCCACTGCCCTTCTTTTCTGATCAGGCTTTGCACCAACTTCAACCATATGTACTCCACTGTCTGTTAAATGTGTAAATTCTTCTGCCATATTATCACTACTTTTCACTAACTTCAATTACGTCCAACTGTTCACAAACCGCTTTAACACCTAATTTATCAGCAACATTAGGCTGTGATCTTCCTTCATCACCAGAAATTAATTCTTTAATGTAGAGCCCACCTTCTGTTTTTATTGTCATTTCAAAATGGGTTTCATCAATTACTTCACAGGACAAGTCCAGAACATGTTTAATACGAACTTTATCTGCACGTCTGTGAGAAACTCTTATCGGAGTTCTCTGATGAATTTCTCCGAGCTGAGAAAGCTCGTCCAATTTTTCGACATCATATGCTTCTTCACATTCAACCAATGCTTTGTAAACCTTGTAAGCATCAGGTGATGAAACTTTAATTTCAGCTTTCCTGTTTCTGTGAGTAAATTTTAAATTATGATACTGAGTTTTACCCTCATTGATTTCATTAATTTCACTTTCTAGCCTATTTAAATCTATTTTTCTAATTTTAGGTTCTTTTATCTCCAGAACAAATGGCCTGCCTGAACCCAACATTAAAACATCAATGTCTTCTCTTCCAGCTCCATGAAATTTGGCTTCATATCCATTAGTAGCTTTTAAAATATGCTCGGAAATCAACTCTTCTACTGAACATGGATATTGTTTACCTGTGAAATTACACTCTTCACATCCCCTGCCTTTACATTTGCTGCAGGGCCATTTGGTTTGTGGGATTCCACGGATAAGCTTGTTGTATTTGCCTTCAATGAAAATTGGATTAATTTGCACTCTGACTTTCGGGTCTTTTATTAGATTTACATTAACAATGATGTCCTGTTTTTCAAAATTAACTTCTTTATTCAATTCTTTTTCTAAGCGTTTACCTATAATCCTATTAATTTCCTTTTTAATAGGTTCAACATTCAAATCTAACTGAGCGATAAATTCCTCATCACGTTTTTGAATTTCCTTGTCTATGCGTGATCCGACAATGAACGAATCGAATTCCACTTTTAAGAAGTCGAGTTTATCATAGATTTTATCAAATAAATCCTCATCAATCTTATCAAAGATATTACCGCAAATCATACATTCATCGAAGCTTAATTCTATATCTAAGGATTCTGCCCTTGAAACATTATCCTCACCATCAATTGTTTTGGATAGCATTCTTCCAAGACAATGCTTACAAATTCTGCCTTCTGTTTTTTCAAGAATATCTGTAACTAACTGCATAATAATCCTATCTCATGAATTGGCCCATCATACGGTTCATTGCTCCACCACCTAAACGGCCACCACGTTTTCCAAGTCCTTTCATGGTCTTTTTAGTATTGTTATAATATTTTAAAAGTTCTTTAACTTCTGATTCATCAACACCAGCACCGCGAGCAATTCTTTGAACCCTTGATTGTTTTATGATTTTTGGATTTAGCATCTCCTCTTCAGTCATTGATGACATCATGATTTTATATGATTCAATTTTATCTTCAGTCATCTGAGATGCCTCTTTTGAGATTTTATTGCCCATTCCAGGAATCATGTTCAATACTTGCTGCATAGGACCCATCTTGTTCATCATCTCAAACTGATTTTTCATATCAACAAGGGTGAATTTACCTTTTAACATGTTATTCATGGTTTTTTCTGCAATATCCTCATCGATATTCTCTTCAGCTTTTTCAATTAAACTTTTAATGTCTCCCATTCCAAGCAGTCTTGAGATAAATCTTTCCGGATCGAATAATTCAAAGTCATCGATTCTCTCACCGGTACCGATAAATTTAATTGGAGCTCCGGTTTCAGCAACAGCAGACATTGCACCCCCACCTTTGGCTGAACCGTCTAATTTTGTAATAATGATAGAACCAATATCGGTTGCCTGTGAGAAAGCTTTTGCCTGTTCACCAGCTTGTTGACCGATTGTTCCATCGATGACAAGAATAGCTTCAGTAGGGTTGATGATATCGTCCAGCTGATCCATTTCAGCAATCAAATCGGATTCCTCTTTATGTCTACCTGCTGTATCGAAAATAATGACTTTACGATTTTTAAATTCGTTTAAACCTTTTTCAGCTAAATCCAATGCATCTTTATTGTCAGGATCTCCATAAAGCGGGACATCCATCTCTTCTGTCAATTGTTTTAACTGCTCATAAGCAGCAGGTCTCCATGTGTCCGTACATACGACAGCAGGATTGAAACCTTTTTTCTGTAAATATCTGCATAATTTACCGATTGTAGTTGTTTTACCACTACCCTGAAGACCTAAGAACAATATTTTATAAGGCCTTTGGTTAATATCCAAACCGGCAGCTTCACTGCCCAAAAGATTTACCATTTCTTCATAGATAATTGTTATAACATGTTCTCTTGGTGTGATACCCTTTGGAGGTTCTTCTTCAAGAGCCCTACTTTCAATTTTTTTAGATAAATCTAACACTAAAGCGATATTGACATCAGATTGAATTAATGCACGTTGAATATCCTTAACAACTTCTTTTATTGTTTTTTTATCAATTACTGACATTCCCACTAATTTTTTCATTGTATTAGTGAGATTTTCACCTAAATTTCCAAGCATAATACCACTTAAATTTATTAATCTATTAAGATATATTTATATTTATATTAAGTTTTAAAATTTTTGTGTGATACTATGTTAGAAGAAGTAAAAAAATCTTTAGAATCTTCCCCAATTGTCAAGAAAGGAGATTATAATTATTTTGTTAATCCAATAAGTGATGGCGTTCCGGCAATGGAACCTAAAATGTTGCGCGAATTATCTTTGGCAGTTTATAAATATGCTGATTTGGATATTGATAAAATCGTTGCTGTTGAAGCAATGGGAATTCATTTAGCTACTGCATTATCTCTTGCAACCGACATTCCTTTTGTCGTTATCCGTAAAAGACAGTATGGACTTGAAGGAGAAAAGCAAGTATATCAAAAAACAGGATACGGCTCTTCAAACCTTTATATTAATGATTTGCACCCTGGAGAAAAGATACTGCTCATCGATGATGTTGTAAGTACCGGCGGAACATTAATTGCCCTAATCAAAACATTGCAGGATTTAGGTTTGGAAATCAAATCAACAGTTGCCGTTATTGAAAAAGGAAAAGGAAAAGAGATCGTTGAAAAAGAAACCGGCATAGATGTTCTATCAATAATTAAACTTGATGTGATTGATGGAAAAGTAGTAATTGAAAAAACAATTGAAGATTAAAATGTCACTTTACAATATGGATTTAGACAGAGTAATCCGTAAAATCAATTCCAAAGATATTAAAAATGTAGGCCTTCAGTTTCCGGAAGGCTTAAAAATGCAGGCAGTCAATATTGCACGTACAATTGAAGAAGAATGCGACGTTAATGTTATAATATCTGGAGACCCATGTTTTGGAGCATGCGATGTCAGCGATTACAAAATGAAGGATTCCGTTGATTTGATAATTCATTTTGGTCATACACCGCTTCCGATAAGATATGAAACTCCCACATTATTCATTGAAGCGTTTGCAAACATAGATGTCAGAAACGACTTGAAAAAATGTCTTGAAAGTCTTGAAGACTATTCCAGAATTGGGCTTGTCACAACAACCCAACATTTACATTTACTGAATGAAATGAAAGATTTTCTTGAGGACAATGGAAAAGAAGTGGTTCTCGGATCTTCTAAAAGCACAAGAAAAGGTCAGGTATTGGGATGTAATTTTTCTTCCATTAAAAACTTGGATGCTGAAGTGTTTTTATTCATAGGAAGCGGAAACTTCCACCCATTGGGAATATACCTGTTCACTAAAGCCCCTGTTTTTGCACTTGATCCATACAACAATGAATTGAGAGAAATGACAGAATATGCAGATAGAATTCTAAGAATTCGTTTTGCAAGAATAGTTAAGGCACGTGAAGCAAAAAAATGGGGAATAATAGTATCCTCAAAAGAAGGACAATACAGAATGGAACTTGCACATGAAATAAAAAAATTACTTAAGGATTGTGGAATGGAAGGGTTCATAATAATGGTGGACAACGTGAATCCGGACGTATTGCTGCCATATCTTGATTTGGATGCATTCATAGTCACGGCATGTCCAAGAATAGCTATTGATGATTCACAAATGTACAAAAAACCATTAATAACCCCTCAAGAACTTGAAATTGTTTTAAATAAAAGAGATTGGGAAAATTATCAGCTGGACGAAATACTTTTCAGAAGAAGATAGTACACTAAATATAAATATAGATTTAAATAAAGTTATTATATTAATAAAAATTTTTCTTACTTTGGTGATTTAATATGGGCGAAGAAAAAGAACAAATTGTAATGCCAGGAGATAAATTAGGAATAATTGAACAATATGTGCCTGGAGAAGGTACTTATGATGACAATGGAGAGATTAAATCATCAGTACTAGGAAACGTTAAAATTAATCAAAAAAAGAGAATTATCTCTGTAGACTCAAAATTTGGTAAACCTGCTCTTTTAAAGAAAGGAGATATAGTATATGGCCAGATAACTGACATAAAACCACAAAGAGCAAATTTTAACATTGAGTGTATTAAAGATAATCCTAGACCATTAGCATTGCCTTACATGGGAGCAATACACATATCCCAAACAAAAAAAGATTACCTGGAAAAATTAGGTGATGCATTCAGAATAGGAGATATCGTGCAAGCAAAAGTAGTTAAAATAACTGGAGATAATGTTGATTTAAGTACTGTAGATAAAGATTGTGGTGTATTAAAAGCAATGTGTACACGTTGCAGAGATTACATGCACACCACCCAAAAGAAAGACGAAGTTCAATGTAATACTTGTAATAGAA
>JAFUBV010000227.1 GCA_017460025.1 Methanobrevibacter sp.
ATCCTTATGATGAAACTGTAGTCGACGGTAAAGCTACCGTAAACTTTGACCACTCACCTGCAGAAGTATGGGTTTCCACTGAAGGAAATGATACCACTGGTGATGGTAGTGAAACTAATCCATTTTTAACTCTTAAAAAAGCTTTGGATTATGGAACTGCTGCTAGTGTAGATTTAACAGTACGTGTTAAAAACGGTTTATATCAAGGATCTGAAAACAGGGATTTATCTTACTCCAATGTAGGAAAAATCACTATTATTGGTGAATCATATGGAAATGTCATAATTGATGCTGAACATGCATCTTCCGGTAGTGGATGGTTTGTATCTTCATCAAACTTATTTACTTTTGGCAAAAATCTGGAAATCAAATTGGTTAATTTAACCTTAATCAACTGTGACGGCCGTCCGGTAGATGCATATGCATTAACTATGAATGATAATGTTGTCATAAACTCAAGCACTATCCGTGCCCAGTCACCTAATGAAGGAGCATTTATTGATAATTTAAGAGTCATTAACGGAACCTATCAAGCAATTAATGCTTATAATTTAGTTTTAACAAACTCACAATTTGAAAACTGTAATGGTGGAAGTTCAACTGGTTTACTTTGGTTAGCTACTAGCGGAGATAATGTACTACATTTAGAAAACAATACTTTCATAGGCAATACTATTGCTGGTTATTCAGGTGGTGCAGCTTACTATGCTCAAGGCAATTTAGTAAGTATCAATAACACTTTTGATTCAAACACTGTAACTGGTAGTGCATCAAATATTGCATATGCAAGCGGTAATAATATTACTTCCATTAATGATAAATTTATCAATAATGAAGTTACCAGTTATGTTGCTCAATATAGAAGCAGTAGTAATAACCCTACTGAAATTATTGTAGAAAATATTACTTTCGTTAACAATAAGGCATCTGCAAATGGTGCAGGTTTAGTAACAACTGGTGCTAAGATTAAAGGAGGTAAATTTATCAATAACACTGCTGATGGTAATGGTGGTGCTATATACTTATTGAACCATGGTTCTACTAGTCAAGTTAGTGAAATGAGTATTGAAGATGTTACCTTTAAAGATAATACTGCAGCTTCTGGAAGCGATATATTCATTGCTCCTAGTGCAGGAAATGTATTTGCAAACTTAAATGACTTAACAATTACTTCAAACAGCCAAAATGTAACTGAATTGTCAGATATTGTAACTGTAACCGTGTCTCACCCATCAGGAGCAATCATTGGTGGAGGTCAAGTAACTTTCTACTTCAATGGTAGCGTAGTGGGTCAAGCTGATTTAATCAATCAAAATGCAACCTTAGAATATGTTGGATTTAAAAACGATACTATATATGATTTCACAAGCCTTTATGAATATGCAAGTGAAAACGATACCTATGTGGATGGAGTTATATCTACCAACATCGCTGATGCGGTTGATAGTATTGAGTTATATGTATCCAACAGCACTGGTGATGATGTAAATGGTAATGGTAGTGAAAACAATCCATTCCAATCAATTTCTAAAGCATTAAGTGAAGGTTTCACAAAATCTACAAATATCACAGTCCATGTTTTAGGAGGCAACTACACTGGTGAATTGAATACCAATTTAAGAATTCCAACAACTGTTGATGTATTGATTGTCGGTGAAGATGCAGACAAAGTCATTATTTCAGATAGTGATGCTGATTATTTCATAACTGCTTTAGCAGGTAACTCTAAATTAACTTTAGTTAATGTCACTGTTAACAGGGCTGCTCGTGATACTCAATCTGCAATTTATGTTGAAGAAGGAGCTAATGTCGAAATTGACAATGTCAAATTCATTGGCGGACAGGGTAACTATGGTGGAGCTATTAACACTGCAGGTACTTTAATTGTAAACAATTCCTATTTCTATGATAATGGTTATGGAGACATATATAAAAGAGCAAATGCATATTATGGTGGAGCTATTTGCAATGAGGGTATTTTAATAATTGATAATTCAACATTTGAAGCAAACCACGCAGGAAGATTATCCACTATTGCAAACCAAGGCACATTATACATGAACAATTCAAAAGTAACTGACAGCCTTAATGCATATGCTATGAACATGGATTTAGTGGCTATTGGTGCATTCGGTGGTCAAAAAGGTAATATTATAATAGAAAACAGTATTTTTACTGTTACCAACAGAACTGTCGATGAATTGTCCAACCGTGTTTACATGCCACAAAATTCATTGACATGTCTTGCAATCGGATCATCTGAACATGTAACAATTATAAACACTACCTTTGAAAATGAAGGTGGAAGATACACTCCTAATGCATTTGGTGGAATCAATTCTTGGAACCTTGCAGGTGGAGGTTATACTATTGTAACTGGAGATGTTGAAGTCTATAACTCTACTTTCAGAAACCTACAATCAGCAAGCTTATTCTATACAAGAACTGATGGTAATTCATACCACTCTCATAGGATATTTGATGGATGTTTATTTGAAAATGTGGAATATTTAATTGCAGTTCTTAATGCTGGAGAAAATTTATCTGTAGCTATACATAATTCTGTTATTTTATCAGATAACATAACTATAATTGGATTTGCATCTGGTAATACTATTGACATGGATATTTCTGACAATTGGTGGGGAAGCAACAATGCTACATATAAAAACGCTACAATCTCTACCAGTAATTTCATTTCCAATTATGTTTTAAAACTCAGAGAAGTTAGCTCAGAAAATGTTA
>JAFUBV010000228.1 GCA_017460025.1 Methanobrevibacter sp.
TAATGAACATGAATTATTCGTTGTAGTTGGTGGAGGAAAACCAGCTAGAGATTATATTGGTGCTGTTCGTGATTTAAATGCCAGAGAAGCCCAATGTGACGATATTGGAATTGAAGTTACAAGAATTAACGCTAAGTTATTATTATGTGCACTTGGAGATGCCGCTTATCAAAGAGTACCACATAATTTCCAGGAAGCATTGGAATTTGCATCAAGCGGCAAAATTATTGTTATGGGCGGAACAGAACCTGCACACAGTACAGATGCAGTTTCAGCTATTTTAGCAGAATATGTTCATGCAGACAAACTTATCAACCTAACCTCTGTTGATGGAATGTATACAAAAGATCCTAACAAATTTGATGATGCCGAACTTGTAAGTGAAATAACTGCTACCGATTTGCTTGATTTTTTAAATGGCAAAGACATGAAAGCAGGAACATACGAGTTCTTTGATACAACAGCAGTTCAGATGATTAAAAGATCCAATTTGGAAACAGTTATTGCAAACGGTTATGAACCTGAAAATCTTATAAAAGCAATTAACGGAGAAAAAATAGGAACTAGAGTCATTAACGAATAATCAGGTGATTTGGTGGATAATCTTATTGATATTGGATTAAACTTAATGCATTCTTCCTTTAAAAAAGACAGGGTTGAAATCATCGAAGAGGCTAAAAAAGTTGGCGTGAATAAATTCATTATTACAGGAACAAACGTTCATTCAAGTTATATGGCACGTGAATACGCTTTAAAATACCCAAATACTTTATATTCAACATCAGGAGTCCATCCTCATGATGCGAAAACATGTAATGGACATACCATAAATGAATTGGAAAAAATAGCGAAAGATGATTGCGTTGTAGCTATTGGAGAATGTGGCCTTGATTACAATAGGAACTTTTCACCACAGGATTTGCAAAGAAAATGGTTTGAAGCTCAAGTAGAACTTGCAGAAACATTAGATATGCCATTATTTATGCATGAACGAGAAGCACATGAAGATTTATATAAAATACTTGAAAAACATGATAGTATTGTTGAAAAATCCGTTGTTCACTGTTTTACCGGAACAAAACAGGAAGCTCAAAACTATATTGATTTAGGTTGTTACATAGGTGTCACAGGATGGATCTGTGATATGAAAAGAGGTAGAGATTTACAGGAAGCTGTAAGTGTTATTCCTCCAGAAAAATTAATGATAGAAACTGATGCACCGTTTTTGATACCTAAAAACTTTGATAAAAAACCTAAAAAGAATAGAAATGAACCAAAATATTTACCCCATATTCTTAATACAATTGCAATTTGCATGGGTATGGATGCAGAAGAGCTTGCACTGCAAGTTAGTGAAAATACTAAAAAATTCTTTAAAATATAAAATAGGTGATAGATATGGCAGTAGACCCTCATAAACATTGTCCGATATGTGGAACTCCAATTCCATTAAATGAACTTGTTTGCTCCCCAGACTGTCAAAAAGTATGGGATGCAAGATTACAACAAGCTAGAAGAAGTAGAATTATATTATATGTAGTGATAGCAATATTTTTAATAATTTGGGCTATAATGACATTTATGAAATAAGTGTGATATAATGATTTTAACATCCGCAAATACACTGGAAAATAAAAAAATAATAGATTATAAAGGCCTGGTTACTGGAGAATCATTAATCGGAGCAAATATCTATAAAGACTTATTTTCTGGTGTCCGTGATGTTGTAGGTGGTAGAACATCAACATATGAAGAGGAAATCAAAAAAGCCAGAGACATAGCACTTGAAAGTATGGAAGAAAAAGCAGAACAGTTAGGTGCTAATGCAATTATCGGACTTAAGATATCCTATGATAATCTTGGCGGTACAATGGGAAACACCATTCTGATTACAGCCTATGGTACTGCAATAAAATTTGAATAAAATGAATATTGATAAGCAAAGACTGGCAAACCTGCGAAAAGCATTCAACAGTATTGTTATCGGCACAATTGCCGGGCTTGCAACTTACGCACTCTTTTTACATTACAATATAGCTATTTTTGGATGGAATTTAGGACTGTTATTTGCACCGTTAGTAGCAGGTTATGCCGAAACTTATGTGGCCAACAAACTCATTGGAGAAAATATCGGTGCGATAAGTGCATTTATCCTGTTTATAGTGACCGTCGTTTATGGATTTATTATAACAAACCCGACATTAGGATATAACATCATAACAATAGGTTCCATTGCAATCATTATCCAGGCAGCTATTCCAACATTCATCAATTATTTTATAATAGTGGTGATATTTGGAACATTATCCTATCTTACAGGTTTTTTCAAAAGCATCCTGGATAAAATAAAATATGCAATATTTCCTGAAAAGAAAAAAGAGGACCTCATCGATACAGTGCCTTTGTTTAACGAAAAAGAAAGTAATGAACTAATTAATTCCCAGGATTTTATCTATATAACAAGTACTGATCCAATAGATTTGGATTATTAAATTATAGGATTTTTTTATACTACATCCATTACCAGTAGAAATACACGTATCATAAAATTATCTCCAGAAAAAATTGAAAGACAACAGTTAAATGAATTGAAACAGGGAAAAGACGAATGTTTAATCAGATTAGCTGATAAAATAAAAAGTTCTGGAGGAAATGCTGTAATCGATCTTGAAATCGTTTACTTCTTAAATGGACTGGGAGGATCCGATTTTCAAATAATTGCTCGTGGAATGGGTATTAAAATCAAGGAAGTACACCCAACATTTTAAGAGCAATATATAATACAACAACCCCAAATACTTGTTTTAAACGTTTTTCCGGTAATATATGAGCATATTTCGCACCAATTTGTGCTATAGGCACTGAAAAACAAGCAATCAATAAGAAATTAATAATGCTTACATAACCCAATGAAAGAGGAAATGGATTAATTCCCCATCCGGAAATAATGTAGGATAAAGTTCCTACGATTGCTGTTAGGGAAATGAAGACCGCAGAAGTTCCAATAGCCCGAATCATTGAAAAACCTAAAAGCATTGTTAAAATAACAATTAAAAATATTCCTCCGCCGATTCCAAGAAGTCCTGAAAAAAATCCGACAAAAAGTCCAGTTAGTGCAATACTTATGAAATTAAAATCAAATCGAGCAGAATTTTCCTTTTTATCTCTGGAAAGTATGTTTCTAATAGCAATGAATAATAGTAAGAGCCCAAATATTATTTCCAAAATCCTTGAGGATAAACCGGAAGCTACAAAACCTCCAATAAAACTTCCAATAATTCCAAAGATTCCTAATTTAATACCTGGTTCAATAATATTATCTAATTTCTGAGAATGTTTATATGCACCACTGCTTGCGGTTGGAATGATAATTGCCAAACTTGTTCCAAGTGAAATAAGCATAGCAAGGTCCGGTGCGACTCCAACATGTTTTAAAAGGAAATATTGAAAGGGTACGATTAAAAATCCGCCACCAACACCCAAAAGACCTGAAGCAAAACCTGCAACGATTCCTATCAAAATTAATCCAATGTAATACTCAATTCCAAACATGATAACATTCCTTTAAATATAGATTTAATTTTCATAAACTTAACGTTCATGTGCTTGCAAACAAAAGCATAATCTTTGGTATTATGATTTAATTAAACTTACTTAAGACTATTAATATGATATTTAATGTTTTATAGAATATAAATCTAGTTATTATAGGATATTTTGGTCTTTAATTTTATGATATTTAACAGGATAAACAAAGTAAAAATCAAATGTCAAGTTTTTGTTATTATCACTACTTTAAATTTTCATCCAATAACCGTGGATTTTTAGAATTTTTACTGCTCACTACTTTTCGTCCAGTTCTCTCTTCCAATTCTCTTAAAGCATTACCTGCTATATTTCCACCATCTCTTGCAACTATTTTACTTTCTTCAAAGCCTTGCGGATTTTCAGTTTTGCTAATTTCAGTAGTAGCCAATTCACCCAACATGTTAATAACTAATTCAGCATTAGTCATATTATCACGAAGGTTTTCCTTTTTCAATCCTTTAATTCTTTTATGCTCACCAGTTGTTATGCCAAAAGATGCTTGACTAATCTCATTAGTAAGTATTGCATATGCCTCTTTTAACACCAGATCTACCCATTCAGCAGTTAAATCATTTCTTATTTCTATAATTCTTAATCTTTGAGTAATCCATTCTTCACTATATCCTTTTTTCACGGTAAGTAGCAACTGCCCTTTCAATAGCTATTTCAGGGTCTGCAATCTCATCAAGTCTTTCACTGCCAACTTGAGCTAAACTCTGTTTGAATGGTTCTGCATTTAGAGAAGATATTGATTGAATGATGTGGAATAATTATTTTGCGGTAGTAACATCTGTTTTACGCATTTTACCATATTTAGCAGGCATTTTCAACCTGTTACAAATTGTAACACTTTAAGCTCCTTCATCATTTAACCTGCTTTAATGTTCCCCAATATTGTGAAGGATTTTTACTCCCACTAAGAATTCCAACGACATCTATAACTGAAAAATAGTACTCTTCTATTTCTTCATCCCATTTCAACCTTACTTCTTGATTTTGAAATAATTTAATTTTTGTTTCATTATCCATTTTCTTTCTCTTTTAATTTATTGACCCGTAATCTATGTAACATTAGAATTAATGTGAAAACCTAATCAGTAAGATGAAACCATTATTTTTAATTAATTCTTAATGAATAATTTTATTGATAATACTATTTTTAGTGAAAAACATATTTAAATAAAATAAGAGACCATTTGAA
>JAFUBV010000002.1 GCA_017460025.1 Methanobrevibacter sp.
CTATTTCTCTTTCCAATATTTCAACAGTTGATTTTGGAAGGAGTTTTCTAACTTCTGAGGTTATCGTATAATCATTATCTATGATGGACTGTCTAATCAGGCGTCCTGAATATCGGTCCTTGTTAAGTTCCTGTACAATATGGAATTTCAATTTTGAACCTAAAAATTCGTTTAAGGCATACCATCTTATTTCATTTCTATTTGTATAATTTTTCGGCATTCCCACAAAGTTGCCCTCTTTGATAAATTTTTGAGCTTTATTTGATATCTCTTCATGAGAGATGCTTGCTGAGGTAATGTAGTCGCTTGCCCCGTCATTAATCATCTGTGTGAGTCTGATGGGAACACTGTATGAAAGGACTAATCTGTGATGGAGACCTTCAAAGGATCTGATTTCATCAGCACCAAGCGCCAATGCCATTTCACTTCTTGCATCAAAGTCTACAAAAAATGGTGCATGGTTTGCACTAAATCCCTTATTCAAGTATACAACAAGCTTTTTAGATTCATTATCTGCAATTTTACGAGCTTCATTAATTAATTTTTCATGTCCTTTATGGACAGGATCAAAATCTGCACTTATACATATCAAGATAAACACCGAAAAAAGAAAATTCAAGAGATTAATTTAATAATCTCATTACACCGCTTATTACTAACCACATTCCAATTAATGTACCTAAAATTATTGGATTTGCAACGTATGTTCCGATGATAATGTAACATACACCTAATATGATTCCAACGATTCCGGTATAAAATCCATATTTGGAATTGCGATTATTTACCAGAGAAATAACTCCTACAATAATTAAAATTATACCTGCAAGGTAAAGGGTTATTTCAGCTAAAAATCCGAATAATGCCGGATTAAATATTAATCCTATACTGATTATAAGAAGTACCACTCCCAATATGATATCAACTATTGAACCTGTAGTGTTATAATAGATTATTGCAATACCAGTTATTAATGAATAAATTGATATAAATAAAACTGATAATCCTAATAGTGCACTAGTTGTTATGATTCCAAGTATTGGAAATGAAATTATCATTATTCCCAGAATAATGGCTAGTAAACTAACAATTTTATTTTTCATCTAAATCCTCCACTTATTAATTATTAAATTATTATTATTTCAATATAATGGTATGTGTTTTATTTTAACTTTTGACTGATTTATATTGGCATTTTTAACTTCAGCCAACCATTCACTTTTACATTCGCAATCGTATTCAATTAGGCTTTGAGTTAAATTGCAGTCTATAATCATATGTTTTAAATCTTTATTGCATTTTTTACAATTATATGGGCCACGTCTTGAACCGAATCCTGATGTATCGAGAAGTGCAGGTATTTCAATTTCACTTCTAACAGTATTTATGATTTCAATGCAGCTCCAAATCCAAGGCGGTTGATAGGCGCCTTTTCTCCAAAATCTTTCAATGACTGTTCCGCCATGTATTGTTGCAGGACAAAATGACAATCTGTCCACACCAATGGATTGGCAGTGTCTTGCGGTTTCTATTGCTTCAGATATTGCTTCACTTTCACTGACAAGAATTGGCTTGACGAAAATATATGCTTTGGATTTAAGATTGTATCCTTTTTTATCTCTTAAATCCTGCATTGTTTTTACAGCATCTTCAAAGTCTTTTAATGTGAATCCTTTATTGATTTTGTTTAAACGTGTATAGTCATTTGATGTTTCAAGACCAATGCTTACTTCAAATAATCTGTCTCCTATTATATTAAATATATCATCCAAATATTCCTCTTTTACATATTCCGGTCTTGACTCTACAATAATTTCGGCAACATTGTCCATATTTGATAATGTGGTTAAAATCTTATCACGTGCATCAATTGGAAGTTCATATGGATTTAAAAAACTGCCTGATGCGAATAATTTAACAGCTATCCTGTCTTCACTTTCAATGTCAAATCTGGATAAATGATCGTTAAATATGTTAATGATGGTTTCACTGTCAATTGGTTCTAATGTACAGTCTGAAACATAACTGCACATTGTACATCCTCCGCTATCGCCTAAGGCCCAGGCACATCCTGGAGTAGGTAATATTATAAATAATGTTTTTGATACGCCATCATAAGTTAAATCATCATTATACCAGCTAGCTCCAACCTGTTCTGGAGTTTTCGGATCTTTTCTTTCAAAAGCCCTTTTTCTAATATCTTTGCATAAATTTTCAATTTCCATTATAATATATTTATGGTTTGTGGTATAATAAAAGATTATGGTTAAAATTAGATTGTTATTAAGTTGTGTATATGGGATTTAAAAAAATAAAAAAAGAAAGAGTAAGCAAGTTTAGAAACTTGCAATTACGTCTCCTAATAATTTAATGGATTCTTCTACGTTTTTACCAACAGGGGAACCTGCTACGTATTGAGTTACACCCATTTCAGCTAAGCCTTCAATTTTTGGAATGAACTC